>NZ_JBEXKG010000055.1:0-46047 GCF_040609555.1 Streptomyces sp. NPDC004658 | reverse complement strand
GCTCAACGCCCTGCGCGGCACACACGCCGCCGAGGCCGCCATCACCATGGCCGTCCGCACCCTGCACGCGGCCCTGCACACCGCCTGAGCCGGGGGTGCGCTACGGCACCCTTCGGTCCCGGGCACCGTCTCCGCGCGCGGTCCGGCGAGGACGGACGGCGGAACCCTCGGGTCCGGACGGGCCGCACCGCCGGACACACGGACGTGTCCGGCGGTGCGGCCCTGTTCGCGTGTCAGCCCCGGGAGGCGGTGCGGGGCACCACCCGCAGGCGCACGGGGACGTCCGGCACCCAGTACGGGCCGTCGGTGGCCAGGGCCAGGGACGCCGTCCAGTCGCCCGTGCCCTCCAGGCGGCGCGCGTCGAGCGTGACGGTGACCGTCGCCGTACCGCCCGGACGCAGGGTCAGGCGGTGCGGGGTCTCCGCCAGCCAGGGCACGTCGGTCTCGGTGCGGTCGTAGCCCGGCAGCAGGATCGCCGTGGACACGGGGACCGGGAAGCGGGCCTGGCTGCTTCCGCCGACCCGGTACAGGCCGGGTGCGCCACCGCCGCGGTACACGGCGCTCGGGGCGTCCGGGAGCGGTGTCCAGGCGTCGCTGCCGGGGTCGTACGCGTATCCCTCCGCGGTGAGGACGCGCTGGGAACCGACGCGCTTGAAGCCGCCGGAGACGAGCAGCCGCCCGTTGGCGGCGGCGTAGGTGCCGGTCGCCAGGCCGGCCGGCATGGCGGCGATGGGCTGCCAGCTGTCGGACGCGGGGTCGTAGACGTAGCCGTCGCCGGTCTCGACGTAGTCGTGGATGCCTCCCGCGCAGTACAGCCGTCCGTCGACGGGGCCGCAGTTGGCCCAGCTGATGGTCTGCGGGTAGTCGGCGGCCCGGGACCAGGACCGGGCGCGCGGGTCGAAGACGTACACCGTGTCCGAGCAGTCGGTGTTCGTGCAGCCGCCGACGACGTAGAGCCGCCCGTCGAGGACGGCGCTCGCCGTTCCGTAGTGTCCCTCGGGGATGTCCGGGCCCTTGGACCAGCGGCCGGTGGCCGTGTCGAAGACCTGCGTGGTCCGGCTCACGGTCTCCTGGGGCCCCCAGCCGCCCACCGTGTACAGGCGGCTGCCGATGAAACCGTGCGCGGTGGCCTGCCGGGGCTCGGGCGCGGACGGGCCGCGCCGCCACGCGCCGGTCGCGGGGTCGTACACGTAGAGGTCGGTGGTGGGTTCCTGGCCGTCGGAGCCGAGGGCGGAGTAGAGCCTGCCCTGGTAGGTGCCGACCGCGTTGTCCATCACGGGGACGGGCAGGTCCGGCAGGTCGCGCCAGGCGGTGCCCGGGGCCGGGGAGCCCGGCGCGGTGCCGGTGCGCTCGCCGACGCGGACGGTCAGCGGCGCGGTGCCGGTGTTGCGCAGCGTCACCTTCCGCACGACATGGCCGCCTCGCGCGGTGGTCGCGTCGATCCGGGTCGTGCCGACCGAGAGCCGGCCGGCCTTCAGGACGAACGAGGCCGCGGTGACCCGGTCCGCGGGCACGGTGACGGTCCGCGTGGCCTCGGCGTAGGACGGCTTGGCCGCCGTGGCCGCGGTCCGGCCGCCGCCGGGGACGAACAGCCGGCAGTAGCCGTCGCCCGCGCGCGGGTCGCCGGAGGCCGCCACGGTCGGCGCGCTCGCGCCGCCGGTGCGGACCACGGCGCCGAGCAGCCCCTTGCCGGTGTTGGCGTCGGTGACGGTGCCGGTGAGCACGCCGCCGGCGACGGGCGTGGCCACCCGTTCGGTGACGGTGACGTCGTCCACGGCCCAGAACAGGCCGGGCCCGGTGAAGTGGAACCGCACCCGTACCGCGCCCTCGCCGGCGTACTCGGTCAGCGGGACCTCCACCCGCCCGCTCGTCCAGAGCTGGTCCTGGTGCCACACCGTGGTCCACGTGCGGCCGTCATCGGCGCTGACCTGCACCTCGCCCTTCTGCCCGGCCGATCCCTCGTAGTCGGTGTCGAAGCTCAGCGCCGGGTCTCCCGCGCGCCGGAAGTCGTAGGCGGGACTGATCAGGGAGGTGTCCAGAGAACTCCCGGCGTGGTCGGCGTCGGCGACGGCGAAGCCGCCCGAGCCGCCGGTGCCGTTGCCCCGGCCGCCGGGGTCGTCGAACGTCCAGCCCGGGCTGCCGGTCACGCTCCAGCCGGCGGGAGGCCCGGAGGCGCCGTCGAACGTCTCGCTGCCGACGGTGTCCGCCTTCACGGTGTACGCCGGGTCGTCGGCGGCCCAGGTGTCCACGGGGAGGGCCAGGCCGACGGTCCGGTCCGCTCCGCCCACGGTCACCCGGCGTACGAGGGACTGGTAGTCGCTGTCGTCGCCGACCACGCGCAGGGTGTACGTGTGGTCCTCGGGCAGGTCGAGGCGGTAGGCGCCGGTGACCGGGTCGGACCACACCGGGGCGCCCGGCACCCCGTCGACGGTGATCTTCGCGTGCAGCGGCCAGCCGTGCCCCGAGCCGTCCGTGACGGTGCCGGACACCCGGTGGGTGGCCAGCTTGCGCAGGCCGAGGTCCCCGTTCGCGGTGCCGCCGTCGGTGAGGCGGACGCCCGCCAGGGTGCCCGGCGCGTATCCGTAGGCCGTCACCCGGACGTCGTGGTCACCGGCGGGCAGCGGCAGGGTGTAGCGGCCGTGGGCGTCGGTGGCCGTGCTGTACGGCCCGGCCGTCACCTCGGCCGCCGCGACGCCCGCGCCCGAGCCCGCGTCCGTGACCGTGCCGCTCAGCGTGCCGTGCGGGCCCATGGTGAAGGCCGTCAGGCCGTCGGGGGTGCCGAGGCCGGTGGGGCCGTCGTAGCCGGGACCGGCGGTGCACAGGTAGGCCGGCGCGCAGGTCCCGTTGGTGCCCGAGGTCACGTCGTGCAGGCCCCGGCCGCCGGTGGCGTACGGGTAGACGGCGGGCCGGGAGCCCGCCGCCGGGGTGCCCGCGTCCGCGTACACGCCCGCGATGATCGGCGCCGAGGCGCTGGTGCCGCCCGCCACGCCCCAGCCGCCGGTGTCGCCGTAGCTGTCGTAGACGGCGACGCCCGTGTCCGGGTCGGCCACCGCGGAGACGTCGGCGACGGTACGTCCGGGGCAGCCGGTGTCCCGCTGGAACGCCGGCTTGGGCTCGTACCGGGAGCAGCCGGAGCCCGCGCCGTTGCCGTCGTGGTCCCACACCGACTCCGACCAGCCGCGTGCGGCGTCCGGGTCCCTGGTCAGCGTGGTGCCGCCGACCGCGGTGACGTTCGGGGAGGCGGCCGGGTACGAGACGCCGTAGCGGAAGTCGCCGGAGGAGGCGACGACGGCGACGCCCGGGTGGTCGTAGTGGACGTCGGCCGCCGACTCCGCCGGGTCCTCCGGGAAGAAGGCGTAGTTGGAGCCGTAGGAGTTGGAGACGTACTTCGCGCCGAGTGCGACCGCCTGGTCCACGGCCGCGCCCAGGTCGTCGATCGTGGCGGTGTCCGCCTCGACGAGCAGGATGCGGGCCTTGGGCGCCACCGCGGAGATCATGTCCAGGTCGAGGGAGATCTCGGTCGCCCAGCCGGGGTCGGGGTCCGGGTAGCGGGTGCCGCCGCGCTGGTCGGTCTTGGTGAAGCAGCCGTCGGCGGTGGTGCAGGGCGGCAGCCCGTACTGGGCGCGGTAGACGGCGAGGTCGGCCTCGGCGTTCGGGTTGTCGAAGGCGTCGACGACGGCGATGGTGGCGCCCGCGCCGCCGTCGGCGGGCAGGCCGTAGGCACCGCGCAGGTCGGAGGGGCCGAAGCCCTGGGGGTCGTCCGCGGCCCCGAGGACGCCCTTGCGGGCCGTCAGGTCGGTGCGGCGGAGCCCGAAGCAGGTGAACTCGTGCGGTTTGGGCGGGCCGCAGAGCGGTTCGGTACGGCTGTGTGCGGCGGGCGCCGCCGACTGCTTCACGGGCGCCGCCGCCCCGGTTCCCGCCTCGGCCGGGGTCACGGCCCCGAGAATGGCCAGGACGGCGGTGGCCAGCGCGGCGGCGCCGACGGCCTGGCGTCTGCGCCGGCGTGGCCCGGCGCTTCGGCGTATGAGCAAGGTGTTCTCTCTCTCGGGTGTGCGGTTCGGTGATCCGGTGCGGACCGCGCAGGCCTCAGCTTCGCCCGTTTTCGGCACGGGAAGATCACGAAAGAGGAGTGAAGCACCGTCGCGGCCCGGCGTCTTCCCGTTCGCCTCACAAGGAGGGCCCGAACGGGCAAGTCCCTTGCCCGGCACGGCGGAAGACCCGCATCGGTCGCGTCGACGGCGAAGGCGGAGCATGCTGGTACCAGCGCGACACGACCGCCAGTCGACCTGACAGCAAGTCGAGTGACAGCCGGTCGACATGGCAACGAGTCAACTCGGTGACGACACGTCCGAGAGGTTCCTCATGGCCGGCTCACCTTCGTACGGCGACGTTCCGCCCTACAACACCCCGCGCGGCGGGCCCGGTTACCGGACGCCGACCGGGCCGCGGTCCGTCGCGGCCGGCCGGCTGTGGGCGACCGGGGCCGCGACGGCGGTGGTCGCCGCCCTGGTCGCGGTGGTGGCGACCATGTTCGTGCGCGGTGTCCTCGGCATCGCGGTGTTCGTACCGGAGGCGGCCGGCGCGTGGGGGGACGCCACGACGGGCTACCTCGCCGCGTGGGCGGCGGCCGGCGCCGTCGCGGCCACCGGGCTGCTGCACCTGCTGCTGCTGACCGTCGCTCGGCCGCGCGCCTTCTTCACCTGGATCGCCGGGCTGGTGACCGTGGCGCTGGCCCTGCTGCCGTTCACCACGGACCTCACCCTCGCCGCGAAGCTCGCCGGCGCCGCCGTGTTCCTCGCCATCGGCGGCACGGTCACCGGCCTGCTCTCCGGCACGGCGTATAGCGTCGCGCCGGACCGGAGTCAGGAGGGGTGGTGAGGAGCGGACGCCCACCCCGCCGCCGGGCGCGGTCGTCGACGCCAACCTTCCCGGAGCGGGACGAACGTGACGCCACCGTGCGCACCCGGTCCGTGTACCGAGCACTCCTGAGAAAGCGGACACGTCGTCTCCACAGGGCCGGCATGACCCGTGATCTTGCAACCCACCTCTCGGTCCGGCTGCGACCAGTGACATGGGCACTCGTGCCCCGGCCGCGAGGACCGGCGTGTCACCCGACGGCGACGGCCGGGACGACGAGACCACTCCGTTTTGACTTCCGCCCGTGGCTCCCGCGATCAGGAGGCTTCGGAATCGGGCACCGCGACGGTTGCAGAGGACCGTGCGGTGTGGCCGGCCGGCGTGAAGGAAGAGTCGAGTCCGGTCGAGCGGTGCCGGAGATCGGGGGGCGCGTCACGCCCGAGCGTGCGAAGAGAGAGAATCCCAGCGTGAACAACGGACCCTTGGTGCTGGTGCACGGCGCCTTCCACGGCGCATGGTGCTGGAACGAAGTGATCGTGGAGCTGGCCGCATTGGGCAGGCCGGCCGTCGCCGTCGACCTGCCGGGGCACGGCCTGCGGGCCGGCAGACCCGCGGCGCTGCTGCGCAGACCCTTCGATCCCGGTGCGTTCGCCTCCGAGGTCTCTCCGCTGGCGCACGTCGACATCGCCGGTGCCGCCGCCGACCTCGCCGACACGGTGCGGCGGGTCGGGCGTGGCGCGCCCGCGACGCTGGTGGCGCACAGCATCGGAGGCACGGTCGTCACGCGCCTGGCGCAGGAGAATCCCAGCCTCGTCGCCCGAATCGTCTATGTGAGCGGGTACATGCCCGCCTCCGAGGTGACCGCGCTCGCCTACATGAAGCGCCCCGAATTCGCGGAATCCCGCATTCCCGCGCTGCTGAGCGGCGATGCTTCGGTGACCGGCGCCCTGCGGATCGACACACGCAGCGACGACGAGGAGGTGTTGCGAACCCTGCGGGAAACGTTGTACGGGGACGTTCCCCGGCCACTCGCCGACGCGGCCATCGCGCTACTGGGGTCCGACGCGCCCGTCGGTCTCGCGGCCCAGACAACACGTCTGACGGCCGAGGCATGGGGGTCAGTTCCCCGTACGTACGTGCGCTGCACGCGTGACAAATGTGTCCCGCTCGGCCTTCAGGACCTGTTCATCACGGAGGCGGACGCGGCGTTTCCCGGGAATCCGACAGTCGTCACGTCGCTGCCGACGGCCCATTCCCCGTTTTTGTCCGCGCCACGGCTTCTGGCTGAGACGATCCATACCCTGTGATCCCGGCTCCCCGACGCCCCCGGAGCACCGGAAGCGTTCGGCTCGGCCACATGCCTGGCACGTAGTCGGCACGTGCCGGAAGCGAGGCGTCTTTCCGGGTGGCTGACGGTCAAAACGGACGCTGCCGTCCGTGCGCACTGTGGCGCGTCCGACACCGTCTGCCCAGCGGCACGGTTGGCGCACCGGCGGAGACTGAGAGAATCCGGTTGACACGCGCGGGCACACCGCTTGCCTTTTCGGCCCGATTGGACGCCACGCCCCACGTCCCCGCAGTGACCGGGACCATGACCATCAGTCACATGTCATCCCATGGCGACAGTGCCACGTCGGCACGCATTTCGATTTCGTCCGTCTCTGCGCCGGTCACAGGTGCGGTTCTCCCCGTCGGCCGAACACACTGAGTCACTCACGGTGGGGGGGCGTCGCGTCCTGTGGCAGTCACGAGGCGGCACAGGGCGCCTTAACCTCATGCCGAACCGGCCTTGCCCGTCCCACCCCGGCGCGGACGGCCCGGAGCGCCGCACCCACCGACGTGACGCCTGGAGAGACCCGAGCATGAACCGCGAGGAGACCCGTGCGTTCGAGCCGACGGCTCAAGTGACGGGGGTGCCCGGCGCGCGGGCTCCGTGGGCACACCGCGCCGGGACCGTCTCGACGCCGGTCCGGTCGCGTTGACGAGTCGCATGACACCACCCCGAGCCTCCTACTACGCCTCCCCGCAGAGAAGGAACAGGGCATGGGAGCCGGGCCGCGGCCGCTAGAACCGGCTTCTCATCCACGCATCAAAGAAGAGGCAGTTGCAGTGAACACACGCAACCTGTGGTCGATCCTTCCCGTCGTCATGGGGGTCGCCTGCGGTCTACTGACCGGATGTGACGATATCGGCGCCCTGGACGGAGGCACCCGCATGGTGGTTGGAACGACGGACGACGTCCTGGCGACGGATCCGGCCTCTGGATACGACCCCGGCTCCTGGCTGCTGTTCGACAACGTTTTCCAGACCTTGCTCAGCTTCCCGAAGGGCGGCACACAGCCCCAGCCCGAGGCGGCTGACAATTGTTCCTTCACCGACACCCGGGCACAGGTCTACCGGTGCGTCCTGAAGGACGGCCTGGTCTTCAGCAACGGTGACCCGCTCACCTCTGAGGACGTCAAGTTCTCCTTCGACCGGGTGCGCAGGATCGATGACGCAGGCGGACCCGCGATCATGTTCACGGGGATCAAGAACGTCGAGACACCGGACGAGAGGACCGTCGTCTTTCGGTTGAAAAGCCCGGACGCCACGTTCCCCAGCAAGATCGCCTCCGCGGCCGGCTCCATCGTCGACCACCGACGGTATCCGGCGAACGAACTGCTCACGGACGGACGGGCCGTCGGTTCGGGTCCGTACCGGCTGGACTCCTTCACGTCCGGCAAGGCAGTTCTGTCCGTCAACGAGCGATACAAGGGCACTGGCACGATGCACAACTCGGGGATCACCTTGCGGCTGTTCCACGGCGACCAGGAGGCGCTGAAACGTGCTCTGCTCGACCACGACGTCGACATCGCCTACCGCGGCTTGGACGCACGCACTGTCGCGGACATGCAGCAGCACAAGACGCTCAAGGACATCGACGTGGTGGACGGCGACAGCGCGGAGATCCAGCACTTGGTGTTCAACCTCGACGATCCCGTGGCCGGCAAGCTCGCCGTACGCAGGGCCGTCGCCCTCCTCGTCGATCGCGAAGCCCTGGTAGAGGAGGTCTACCACGACACCGTGCTACCGCTGTATTCGGTCGTTCCCAGCGGTCTGGCCGGTCATAACACGGCGTTCTTCGACGCCTACGGCCCTCGGCCCTCCCGGGACAAGGCCGCGAGGGTCCTGCATCTCGCCGGCATCACCGGCAAGGTGCGGTTGACCCTATGGTCCACTCCTGCCCGGTACGGCCCGGCCACCGACCAAGAGGTGCGGACCATCGCCGCACAGCTGAACGCGAGCGGGCTGTTCGACGCCGATGTACGCTCGGTGCCATTCAGCCAGTATGAGAAGGATGTCGCCGACGGCAGGTACGGCGTCTACGTCAAGGGGTGGGTGCCGGACTACCCTGACCCCGACAACTTCATCGCTCCGTTCTTCGGGACGGGGAACGTCCTGCGCAACCATTACGCCAACAGCACCATCACTGACGTCCTCATCCCGCGCACCGCCGCACAGAGCGACCGCGCGGCCGACGCCCCCGACTTCGACCGCGTCCAGCACATCGTGGCCGAGGATGTGCCGGTACTGCCCTTGTGGCAAGGGAAGCAGTACGCGATCATCCGCGCCGACGTACGCGGCGTGGAGTACTGCCTGGACGCCTCGACGGTGTTCCGCTTCTGGGAGCTGTGGCGAAGGTGACTGTCTCAGGCGAAGAGGTCACCGTAGCGCGCATCGGCGGGTACGTTGCATCGCCGCAAGACACCGCCTATTACGACGTAATTCCCTGCGACACCCCGTATCCGCCGGGCGAACGATTCTGCCCTCGTGCCCTGCCGTACCCGGTCACCGGCACTTGCGTCCCGGGTGGGGACCATGGAGGCCCGCGGTGTCGGGCTGCCGTACGAGCCGGATGGAAGGATCGGCCGCAGAGGTCAAGTCACAGATGATCGACGACAAGGAGACCGCTGTGTCCGGACGTACCGTGCTGATCACAGGAGCGTCGAAGGGAATCGGCCTCGCCACCGCGCACCGGCTCGCCGGTCTGGGACACCGAGTGCTGGGGATCGCCCGCGGTATCCCGGACGGTGACTTCCCGGGGAAGCTGCACGCATGCGACCTCGCCGACGCCGAGGACACGCACGCGCTGTTGGACACCCTCGCCCGTGAGGAGAGCGTGGACGTGGTCGTCAACAACGTCGGCATCGTCATGCCGGAACCGCTCGGGAACATCACCCTCGACGCGCTGCACGCGGTGTACGACTTGAACGTGCGCGCCGCCGTGCAGGTCACCCAGGCGTGTATCGGTGGGATGCGGGAGCGCGGCTGGGGGCGGATCGTCAATGTGACGAGCCGGGCGCAGCACGGCTCCCGTACGCGCAGCAGCTACGCGGCGGCCAAGAGCGCGCTGGTGGGACTGACCGGCACATGGGCGCTGGAACTGGCGCGGCATGGCGTGACGGTCAACGCGGTCGCCCCGGGCCCGGTGGAGACCGAACTCTTCCGCGAGAAACACCCAGTGGGCGAGGCGGAGGAAGCGAGGGTGCTGGGCTCCGTGCCCATGGGCCGAGTCGGCCGCCCGGACGAGGTCGCCGCAGCCATCGCCTTCCTGGTCAGCGAGGACGCCGGCTTCATCACCGGCCAGGTGCTCGGCGTGGACGGCGGGGGCAGTCTGTCCGGCCGCTGAGGACCTGAGCCCGCAGCACCCCCGGGGACTGGCCAACCCGTTGCCTACCGGCTGTCGATCCGGGGGGCGCCACCCAAGCTTCCGCTTTCCGGCCGCCGCCCGGCCCAGTCGTCGGGCAGTCGGGCACCGGTGACTTCTGAGGCTCCCCGGTCACCGGCCCGCGTGGGATGGGGCAGCACAGCCCCAGCGGATCAGCACCCAGGCTGCGGTAGGGCTCACGTCCACGGGCCGACACCGCGAATACGGACGCCTCACACGGTGGGCGATCGACAAGCCTCGCCGCTGCGCAGTGCCTTGCGAAGGCGCCGGGCACCGTCCATGCGCCCGGCCCCCAGTCGCCGGTGCCTCACACCACGTCGGCAAGCCGGTCCACCTGGTCCGGGTCGGGACCATAGCAATACAGCATCACCTCGTCGGCGCCCAGGTCGGCGAGAGCGGCGATGGTCGCGCGGACGGCCGCCGAAGTGGTGAGCAGGCCCGCGGCCATCCGGTCGGCCATGCCCGTGAAGTCGTAATAGCCGAGCATGGCGGCGCGGGCTTCGTCGATCACGGACTCCGGGCCGAGCGCGACGCTGACCTGGGCGACGAGCCGGGGCCGGCCCTCCCTTCCGTATGCGCGCCAGGCCCTGCGCACGATGTCGAACAGGTCCGCGACCATCGGCACGGGCGCGGCGGCCAGGTAACCATCGGCCCACCGTGCAACGCGTTGGAGAGCGGTGGGGCGGAATCCGCCCAGCAGGACCTCGGGGCCGCCCTGACGGGCGGGGCGCGGTCCGACCGGTCCGATGCCGTCCCCGAGCTCCGCGCCGGACCACAGTTTGCGCATGACGGCCAGTTGTTCGTCCAGGCGGCGCCCGCGGACGCGCATGTCGGCGCCGACGGCCCCGTAGTCGTCGGCGCGGGTGCCGACGCCGAGGCCCAGCACGAGCCGCCCCCCGGTCATCCGGTCGATGGTGGCCGCCTGCTTGGCCAGCAGCACCGTGTCGCGCGTAGGGGCGAGGAGGACCTCGGTCTGTACGCGGATGCGCGAGGTGGCGCCCGCAAGGATCGCCAGGGCGGTCAGGGGTTCGGGATTGTCGTAGACCAGCCTGTCGAGCAGACCGATGGAGCTGAACGGACCGGCATCGGCCCGTCGGGCCCAGGTGGGCAGCAAGCTGGGATCGCCGATGGGCAGGCCGATGCCGACGTTCATGGACGGGGCTCCTTCTCTGGAGAGGGGGCGGGAGTCGGATGCGACTCCGATCAAGTCACCGGCGGCAGCGCCGGGCCGGTGGTGCCGAGCTGTTCCTGAGCGACGATCTGCGGGATCGGCCAGGTGACGCCGGGGGGCGGCCAGGACTGCCCGGTCGCCTTCAGGAACTCGGCGGGCGGTTCGTACAGCGGCGGCTGCGTGCCGTCAGGGATCATGCTCTTCCAGGTCACCCCGCTCGTGCGCTCCTTGAACTCGTCCTTCATGCCCTGGAGCAGGTCGGGCTGTTCGATGAGGTCGACGGCGGAGGCTGCCATGTAACGGGCGGCGGAAAGCATGGCCTGGTGGCCTATATGGGTCGCGGCGGTGGCGGTGACCCCCCAGTTGTGGTTGGGCAGCCCGGGCGGATAGGCCGCCGCGAGCAGTGTGGCCGTGGGCGCCTGCCAGCTGACGTCGGCGGCGTCAGTGGCCAGTCCGCCGGTGTAGTTGGCGGCGGGTGGGGCGAGGGGGGTGATGGTGGTGGGCATGCCGGTCTCGGGCTTGCCCAGCGATTTCTGGATCGCCTTGGCGAGAGCGTGGTCGTCCTCGGTGAACTGCGGCGCGCCGATCCGCCGCATGTTGTCATACACCAGCTCGGCGCCCGCCTTGTTGGCGAGCAGGTTCCAGGTGGCGGAGTGGAACTTGTGCACGAGCCGGGTCTGGCTCGCCTGGGCGGCCGCCTTGGCGCAGTCCACGATCTTGTCGTAGAGCACCTGGGCGCGAGCGGGGCTGCCCTCGCGGACGTAGTACCAGATGGAGCACATGTCCGGGGTCACGTTGGGGGCGCCGCCACCGTTGATGATCGCGTAGTGGAAGCGGCCCGACGGCGCGACGTTCTTCTCCCGCAGGTATTCCGACATCGTCGCCATCAGCAGCGCGCCGTCGAGACCGCTCTTGTTGCCGAGCGGGGTACCGCCGTGCCCTGAGGCGCCGAGGAAGGTGAACGTGGCCGACAACAGCGCGCTGGTGGTGTTCCAGAACGGCATCGTGACGTTGAACGGGTGCCAGTCGAGGACGGCGTCGAGCCCGTCGTACACGCCGGCCTTGACCGCGTACGCCTTGCCGACCAGTTGCTCCTCGCCCGCGCTGCCGAAGAGCTTCACCGTGGCCTTGAGGCCGTGCGCCTCAATGGCCTTGCTGACGGCGATGGCCGCGGCGGTGGCGGCACCGCCCAGCAGGTTGTGCGCGTCGCCGTGGCCGCCGCCATACGTCGGGCCGTAGGCGTCATAGTTGTAGACGAGTGGATCGTGCGTCGACGCGCCCTTCTTCTGGGAGAGGCCGGGCAGGGCGTCGTACTCCGCGCTGAAGCCGAGCACCGGCCCACCGGAGCCGTAAGTGGCCACGAACGCGGTCGGGAAGCCGGCGGAGCCCCAGGTGACGCGGAATCCGTTGCGCTCCAGCAGCGCGGCGAGGGCCCGGGACGACTTCCACTCCCGGAGGGACAGTTCGGCGTGTTGCCAGATCTCGTCGCTCAGTTCCGTGATCGTGCGGCTGTGGGAGGTGATCCAGGCGTCGGCGGTCGCTTGGGCGGGGGTGTTGCCCGCGATGCCGGTGGGGGCTTTGTAGTCGGTGGGAGAGACGCCGGTGCGTTCGTCGTGGCCGAGCGTTGCGGCGAGCACGGGGTCGGCTTGCAGGACCGTGGCGGTCGTGGCGGTGGCGCCCAAGCCGAACATCTTGAGCAGGCGCCTGCGGCCCACATAGGGCACGTCGTTCATCGCAGCCCTTCTGACAGCGCGATAGTGATAAGTGACACAGTCATGATGTCGCCAAGACATGATTGACACCAGGACTCGTTAAGCCACTTGATGTACTTATCAGCCATCTTTGATGTCAGTATCAGACGCATATGAGGTCACATGTCGCGGACCAACGCGTCACGTGTCTCCACAGGCGTTCAAGGGCTCGGCGCAGGCGCGCGCGGCGGGCCGGCCCGCGAGGAGCCGGCCCTTGCAAGCATCGGTCCAAAGCACCGATCGCCGGCCGTGACCGGACGGCAGGGTCGACGGTTACGCGTTCTTGATCGCCGAGATGTCGAAGACCAGCTTGATCTTGTCGGAGACCAGGACGCCGCCCGTCTCCAGCGCCGCGTTCCAGGTCAGGCCCCACTCCGAGCGCAGGATCTCGGCCTTGCCCTCGAAGCCGACGCGCTCGTTGCCGAACGGGTCCTTCGCGGCGCCGTGGAACTCCAGGTCGATGGTGAGCGGCTTGGTGACGCCGAGCAGGGAGAGGTCGCCGGTGATGCGGTAGTCGTCGCCGCCCAGGGACTCGGCCTTGGTGGAGCGGAACGTCATGACCGGGAACTCGTCGATCTTGAAGAAGTCGGACGACTTCAGGTGGCCGTCGCGGTCGGCGTTGCCGGTCTCGATGCTGGCCATCTGGACCTCGAGCGTGGCCGTGGACTTCGTGGGGTCGGCACCGTCGAGGTGGAGGGTGCCGGTGAAGTCCTTGAAGCCGCCCTTGACGTTGGTGACCATGGCGTGCCGGGCGACGAAGCCGATCGCGCTGTGGGCGGGGTCGATCGTGTAGTCGCCGGTCAGCGTCGCGGGATCCGCGCTGTCGAGAGTACTCATGGAGTGCTCCGGAAAGGTGGGCTGGAACAGAGGACGCCCAACATCATGGCACATCCCTTGAACGTTCAACCGATGCTTTCCGACCGATGTAGCTTACAGGGGCAGCCGGATGTGTTAGACATATGTGACAGAGCCAGTTCGTCACCGCGATGCGTCGGCGTATCCACGCAGCTGCTCACGGTGACAGCAGGACTCGCAGAGGGTGTGCCCATGGAAGATCCGACTTTTCCGCTGCCGTTGGTCGGCCGCCACGAGGAACTGCGCCGACTCGACATCTTCCTCCAGCGAGCCCAGGAGGTGGGAGATTCCCTCTTCCTGTACGGTGAGCCCGGCGTGGGCAAAACGCGGCTGCTGGAGGCCACCGCGGAACGCGCCCGCACGCGAGGCGTACGCGTCCTGCGAGCCACCAGCACGCAATACAGGGCGGACGTCAGCTACGGGATGCTCGCGGAACTGCTGCACCCGCTGGCTCCGCAGTTCGCCGAGTTGGACGACGTCCTCCACGACGCCCTGCTGGCCGCGCTCGGCAAGCGCACCGGCCCGGTCCCTCCCCGACTGGTGATCCTCAACGCCTGCTTGACCTTGTTGCGGCGCCAATCCGAGCGGGAGCCGCTCCTGCTCGTCGTGGACGACATGCCCTGGACCGACGATCCGAGCGCGGTCGCGCTGGGTTTCGTGGCCCGGCGGCTGGCCGGCAGCAGAGTAGGCCTGATCACTGCCTCGCGCACCGGCGAACGCGACCACTTCGAGCGCAGTGGCCTGCCGGGGCTGCACATCAAACCGATCGACGAGCGGGCCTCGGCCGAACTGCTTCACGCGGCGTTCCCCGACATACCACCGAGCGTACGGCACCGCCTGGTCGCCGAGGCACGGGGCAATCCGCTGGCGCTGCTGGAACTACCTGTGGCGCTGGACCCGGACCAGCTGACCGGCGTGGGGGTTCTGCCGGACGCGCTTCCGCTGACCCGCCATGTGGAGAGCGTTTTCGCGGCGCGCATCGCTTTGCTGCCCGCCGAGACACGGGAGGCATTGCTGATCCTCACCGAGGAAGGCACCGGTGATCTGCGCGTACTGCAAAGGGCTGCGGGTGCCGAACGCGTCCTCGACCACCTCGCCCCGGCGGAGAGCGCGAAACTGATCAAGGTGGACCTCGCCTCCAGACAGGTCGAGTTCCGGCATCCGCTGGTCCGCTCGGCAGTCGTGGAATCCGCCGGGGATGCCGAGCTTCGCCGGACCCACCGGCTGCTCGCCGACCAGTTCACCGACGATCCCGAGCGCCGAGCCTGGCACCTCGCCGAAGCGACGAGCGTGGCAGACGAGTCGGTCGCTGCACTGCTGGAGGAAGCCGCCCGGAGCAAGCTGCACCGCGGCGACGCCAACGGCGCACTGGCCGCACTAGTGCGGGCCGCTCAGGTGACGGCCCGGGCCGACAACCGCTGCCGACGGCTGGCCGAGGCCTCCTATCTGGCCGCCCATATCACCGGCGATCTGGGAACAGCGACTCGTCTGCTGAGTGAGCTCCGCGCCATCGGCCCGCGGCTTGGCGGTTCGCTGTACGCGGCGGCCGCCGCCGCCTACGTCCTCATCAATGGTGACGGCGACGTGGAGGCGGCGCACGAACTCCTTGTCGAGGCCATTGAGCAGGACCACCACGGCTACCAGGCCGACCGCGCCGACCTCGTCGAAGCGCTGCACACCCTTCTGATGATCTGTTGGTTCGCCGGCCGGGAGGATTACTGGCAACCGCTGTACGCCGCCATAGACCGTCTCCGGCCGCGCCCGCCCGAGCTGCTACAGCTGGTGAGCGGCATCCTGCCCGACACCGCCCGCGCCTCATCCGCGGACCGGCGGCGCCTGACCGAGCTGATCGATCGGCAGTCCGAGTGGAGTGCGCCCCAGGATCTGGTCCGCGTCCACGCCGCTGCGATCTATCTTGATCTGCTCGGCGGATGCCGAACTCAGGCCTGGCGCCTCGTCGAGAGCGCCCGGGCAGGCGGCGCCGTACGCAGCGGGCTGAGCGCGCTGCTGCATCTGGGGCTCGACGATTTCGCGGTGGGACGCTGGGAGGATGCAGAACAGCTGGCCGATGAGGGCCTGACGCTCGCCGCGGACAACGGGTACACCTTCGCCTCCTGGTTCTTCCATCTGCACAAAGCCCTGCTGGCCGCGGTCCGCGGCGACACGGACGCGGATCGCTGGGCCGACGAACTCGTCCGCATCACCAGCAGCCGCAAGGCCCACGGAGCAGCCCGCACCGCGTACCACCCCCGGGCACTGGCCGCCTCCGGCCGCGGTGACTGGGAGGCGGCCTACCAGCATGCCTCGCGGCTCAGCTCGGCTGGCCAATTGGCCCCGTTCACTTCGCACGCGCTCTGGGTGGCGCTGGACCTTGTGGAAGCTGCGGTCCGCACCGGCCGGACCGCCGAGGCGGAAGCGCACGCCCGGGCCATGCGCGAGGCGGGACTGCCTGACCTGTCTCCCAGGCTCACCTTGTTCACCCTGGCCGCGGAAGCACTCGTGTCCCCGGGCGAGGAGGCGCTGCTCCTCTTCAACCGCGCTGTGACGGCGCCCGGCGCCCATCACTGGCCCTTCGACCATGCGCGGGTGCTCCTTCTGTACGGTGAGCGCCTGCGACGTGTCGGTGACCTGGCCGAGGCACGGGCCCGTCTCAGTACAGCGCTCACCATTTTCCAACGGCTCGGAGCCACGCCCTGGGCGAACCGGGCGAGCGCCGAACTGCGGGCCACCGGCCGCAGCCTTGCTCTTCAAACCGCTGAGGGCGCGCGGACCGGAAATCTCACGGCTCAGGAGGTGGAGATCGCCATGCTCGCCGCGGAGGGCCTGACCAACAAGCAGATCGGCGAGCGGCTCTTCCTCTCCCACCGCACAGTAGGCACACATCTGTACCGCATCTTCCCCAAGCTGGGCATCACCTCTCGGGCGGCACTGAGGGATGCGCTGTCGCAGTAGGAGGGCACGGACTCCGTCAACAGGGCCTTCACCTGCGTCCACCGCGACCCACGGCCGGCTCCGTCCTGCGGCCAGTGGACCATGTGGTCCGTATCAAGGAACCGTCAGGCGCCGATCACGTGCACATCGGGCGCAACCTCGGTGATGTCCCGGTGGTTCTCGATGTCCTCTACGTCCTCCACGTCCTCCACGTCCTGCCGCACGGAGCCCCGCTGTCCGAGGACGCTGCCGACCCCGGCTGCGACTTCTCGTAGTCACCGGGGTGTTCCCGCCCTGCGCCCGCCGTCGGAGGAGCACGTGTCTCAGGCGGCGGCGTAGCGCACCGAACGGCCCTGTTGGACGCGCCGGGCAGCACCCTTGGCGACCAGCCCCTCGAGGGCCGTGCGTACGACGGTGGTCTTTATGGCCCGGTCAGGGTGAGCCTCGCACAGCGTCGCCGTGATCCTCCTGGCCGACGAGGGGGCGGACTGCCCGGCCAACTCGGACCGGACGAGGCTGACCAGTGTCGGCGTGAGCCGTCCGCGCCAGCCGGTGCGACGCGGGTCACGGGCCCGGCCGCGCGTGTTCCCACCGGGGAGGCCGACGGACCGTCGCACGGGGGCGTCACTGTCCAAGGCCTGTCGCATTCTGAGAAGTACGGCATGATTGCCGCGAAGTGCGAGCAGGCGCGCTTCCAGGTGCTCGAGCTCGGCTCTGACCGCGTCCTGCGCCGCCGCGTTACGCTCCAGGTCACTCGCCAGCTGAGCGCTGTAGTGCGCCACCATGTCCGTCGTGGTGGTTGCTTTCGTCTGGGGCATCGGCGCCACCTCCCTCTGCTGCCCCGTGACTGACCGTGCCCGCCGCCACCAGCGGCACAGCGAGCGTCGCTGGATGACGGCGTGCTTTGACTCAGTGTGGCATTCGGCGGTGAAGCACGCACCGGTGTTGCCTCTGGAATACGCGTCTCATTCAATCATGTGTGTCAGTCGATCCCACTCCAAACATCTCCACTCGTGTCCCTCGGGGACAAGGCGGTAAGTGTCGAGAAGCCACTCGGTAAGGGGCTCCGCCGTCATCTCGAACAGGGCAGTGTGAGGGTCACGGCCCACCTGGAGCCAGACGAACCACGCGTCGGTCCCGTTGCCCGCCGGCCAGACGGTGACATCGCCCTCGCCGACGCTGCTCGTCAGGCCGTCGGCGAGCAGTTCCCGGGAGAAGACCCACCGCACCGGATACTCACCTTCCGAGTCGAGGATCACCGTGACGGCATATGGATCGCGCGGGTCGTAGGAGATTTCGCAACGGACCATCACCGGAAGCCGCTTGGCGACCCAGTAGGTGGCGGTAAACGTCAGGTGCGCTTTCCTCATCGCCTCCACCTCCCGCCAGGTGGGAAAGAGGGGGGGTAAGTCACTGTTTCCGGCTGTTTCATCTGCTCGCTTCCCTGTTCTGGTACCGGGTTGCCCCGCACCACCCCGTACCGCCTCCTCATCATGCTCGTCGCGGCGGCGCCTTTCCCATCCGTCATATGACGTTCATCGGGCGCTGCCGCGGGACAGGGCCAGGCGCGCAACGGCGGTCCGCATGCTCAACGCACGTCCCCTGAGACCTGAGTCTGCCGGTTCGCATATGAAGTAACATCGCTTGTGTATTAGTCATAAAGCAGTCATGTCATTCTCACGGACAAGGTTGTATGGTGAATACAGAGACGTACGATTACGTCGTGGTGGGGGCTGGCACCGCTGGTTGTGTACTGGCGGCCCGGCTGACCGAGGACGCGGGGACCCGCGTTCTGCTCATCGAGGCCGGCAGTGCCGATCCGCTGCCTCTGATGGCCGTTCCCCCGGCCTGGCCGGCTCTCCTGGGCTCGGAGGCGGACTGGGCCGACCGCACCGTCCCTCAGGAAGGCGCCGACGCGCGCGTGGTGCCCCTGCCGCGCGGGCGGGCCCTGGGCGGCAGCTCGGCCATCAACGCGATGACGTTCCTGCGCGGACACCGCTCCAGTTACGACGCGTGGGAGAAGGCAGGGGCGACGGGCTGGTCGTACGACGAGCTCCTGCCCTACTTCAAGCGCAGCGAGAACCTGGCGGGTGTACCTGGCCGGAACCCCCGCTACCGGGGTACCGCGGGACCGCTGCGCGTCGCCCCGGCAGCCCGGCCCCATCCCCTGTCCGAGGCCTTCTTCGAAGCGGTGCGGCAGGCGGGGCACCCGATCACCGAGGACTTCACCAGCGGCCTGACGGAGGCGTTCGGCTGGGAAGATCTGACGATCGTCGACGGGCAGCGGCTGGACGCCGCCACCGCCTACCTGCGGCCCGTCCTCGACCGCCCCAACCTGACCGTGGTGACGAACGCCCTCGCTCACCGGCTGACCTTTGACGGCAAGCGGTGCACAGGCGTCGAGTACGGCGTCGGCGGACAGACACACAGCGCGGTGGCGACACAGGAGACGGTGCTGACCGCGGGCGCGCTGGGCTCCGCCCAGTTGCTGATGCTTTCCGGCATCGGCCCGGAGGACCACCTGCGCGAGGTGGGCGTCGAGCCACGATTGCACCGACCGGGAGTGGGCGCCAACCTTCAGGACCACACCTTTACGGGCGTGGTCTACCGCTCGGCCCGTCCGGTTCCGCCGTCGACGGGCAACCACGGCGAGGTCGCGGGGCTGATCCGCACCGACCCCTCCCTGGACGGCCCTGACGTCCAGTTGCAGATGGTGGACGTACCGCTGAGGGAGGACACGCTGCCCGGTCCGGAGATGGACCAGGGATACACGCTCATGGTGGCTCTCATGCGCCCGTTCAGCAGGGGTACGGTCCGGCTGGCCGACGCGACCCCGGGCAGCGCCCTTGTCGTCGATCCGCGCTACTACACCGACCAGCGGGACGTCGACGCGCTGGTAAGCGGTCTGCGCACGGTCCGGGAGATCGGCCTGACCGACGCGCTGGCCGACTGGCGGGGTGAGGAGGCCCTGCCCGGCGCGGACGTCCAGGACGACGATGGCCTGCGCGCCTACGTCCGTAGGAACATCCGTTCGTACTCCCACTACAGCGGGACGTGTCGCATGGGCTCCGACCCCGAGGCCGTGGTTGATCCGCGACTGCGGGTGCGCGGCGTCGAGAGGCTGCGGGTGGCCGACGCGTCGGTCATGCCGAGCATCGTGTCCGCCAACACCAACGCCACCGTCTACGCGATCGCCGAGCGAGCTGCCGAACTGCTGCGCACCCGCTGACGCGGCACCGCCGTTCCGGTCCCGCTGGGCAGCCGCTCGGCCGAGCCGACTGCCGGGCTGGACCGGGACGCCGTGGCGTGCGAGTGTCGTCCCCGCGGTGGGCGGCGTCTCGAAGCCTCGCCGGACATCCCGTAGTGGGGTGCACCCTGGCGAGGAGGCCCACGGCCAGGCCACGGCTGCGAGCAGGACGACCGCGCCTCAGTGCGTACGCTCCTCCCCGAAAACCGCGTTCCACGCCGCAACGAGAGCGGCACGCACCTCTTCCCGGCTTTCCTCAGGCTCGTCTCCCCCCTCTACCTCGCCGTGTTCACCGGCAGCTCTGTCCATCGAGACACCATTTCCATCGGGAGGATCGAAGGGGATGTGGGCCGGCAAGCCTCCGTGACCGCACCGGCGAGACTGTAAGGAGCGAGCCGCACACTCGGCAGTCGTTCCGTCCGGGCGTGTCCCGACGGACCACGTCGGTTCCCGTTCGTACACCTCGCGTCCTCGCAGCGGTGGGCCGCCCCCGAGGCCGCGCTAATCTGCGCCTGCGCTCGCACGCGCGCGATTCCCCCGGCCGGGGTGTCGTTTCCGACGTTGCACCGGGACGGCCCGATGCGCCGGGCCGAGCACATGGTGATGTGAAGTGGGAAACATGGATGGCAGTCAGGTACCGCTGCCGAGCGAGGACTCCGCTCCGGGACGGGACGACGCGCAGGCTCCCGAGGCCTCGGCTCCCGCCGGTGAGGAAAGCGCGCTGTGGAACGAGGTGCTGCCCTGGGTGGACGACGTGTCCGGCGCCGAGGACGCCCCCAGCCCGGCACCGGACGGCCCACGGAACGGACAGGCGCCTGAGCCCGGGAAATCCGGGTCCGCGCGGGCCGGGCGTCTGTCGCGTCCGGCCCGCCGGACGCGACAGACGGATGTCGAGCGGTCCCGCGACCGGCTGAGGCGGCGGAGGGGACCGATGGCCCTCGGTGCCGGACTCGTCGGCACGGGCACGGTTGCGTTCGCCATGATCGTGGCGACCCAGCACAGCGGGGACGGCCGCCCCGCCGCGGCCTCCGTCGTCCGGGCGGAGACCGGCGAACCGGCGTCGGACTCGCCCGGCGGCCACGCTCCGAAAGCCTCGTCGTCACCCGGCCGCTCCCCGTCGTCCGCCCCGGACAGCCCCACGCCGGCCGGCGGCGGGACCTCACTGTCCGCGAGCCCGTTCCCCGGCGCCACATCCGCCCCGGCCACCTCAGTGGACGACGCCCACTCCTCCAGGCCGCACACCGCTCCTCCGGCCGCCACGCCCCGTGAACCGACCACCACGCCCGCGCCGACCCGAGCACCCAAGGTCATCCGAGCCACTGCCGTGCTCAACCCTGGCCAGTCCGTGCCGTGGGGCAAGGCGACGCTGGCGATGACGCCCGGTGGAGATCTCGTCGTCACCGACGAGCACGGTGTCACCCGGTGGGCCTCGCACACCTCCGGTTCGGACCTGCAGACGGTCTTCCAGGACGACGGCTGCATGGCGATCTATGACCCAGGCGGCAATGTCCACTGGTCGTCGTACACCAACGGTCATCCCGGCGCGGTCCTCGTGATCACGGGGAACGGCAACGTGGAGATCAAGCTCGGGGACAGTGTGCTCTGGCAGACGGGGACCGGACATTGAGCCAGGGTCCGGGCGGCCCGGCGGTCCGCGCGGACCTTCCCCAGGCCGAGCGGGCGGGTGAGGACAGCCCACGGCCCGGCGCCCGCATGGCCGCCCGGCCGGCCGGGAACGCCTGGCTCGTCCACCCGGCGGGCGAACTCGACCAGCGGTCCTGGATGTACGCGGCTGGTTTGGCCCACGACTCCGAGTACACCCTCGTCGTGGTCGACATCCCACCGGACGCGTCTGCCGGCGTCCTGCACGACGTGCTGCGGGCCCTGCCCCCCGGCGAGCGTGGAGTGCGGCTGGTGTTCGGCCGTACGCCTCCTGGTGGTACGGCACAGGCCGGGTCGTGGCTGGCAGCTCGGTCGGGCCGCATCGTGGTGACCGCGCTCGGCCGGCCGCGGCCCACCTCGGAGGGCGCCCTTTTCATCGGTGCCGAGCAGGGGCCGGGCTGGATGCGGTACGACCCGGCCGGCGGCGCGGCCTGGGAGGGACGGCGCTTCCCCCGGCCCGAGTGGGAGCACGACCTGCGCGCGGAGTCGTGGTCGGCGGGCCGGGACACAGTGGCCGAGCCCGTCCCCGCGGGGCTGTGGCTGCGCCCGACGCGCCTCACCCCCTCGTTGCCCCGTCACCGGTCGCTGTTGATGACTCGGCTGGCCGGAAGACCCGACGCGGTCACCGTGGTGGTCGGCGCCCCCGGTGCCGACGCCGTGCCGCTCACCGACGTGGCCCGAGCGTGGTGGACGCTCCCCGAACACCTTCGGACCTTTGCCCGCTTCGTCTGCTTCGGTCCGGTCGACGTGCCGGCGGGTCTGTCGTTCAGTGCCGCATTGGCCGCGAAGGTGGGGGTGGCCGTACGAACGTACAACGGGCTGCCTGTCGGCCCCGGCCCGCTGTCGGTGACGGGCGGGGCCGTGATGACGGTCGGCTCGGACGGAACCCTGGGACGGCCGGTGATGGTCCGCGAGTCGGTCCAGTTCCCCCCGCTGGCTACCGGCGCGCCCCGGGATCCCCTGGTGACGGACCATCATTGGCCGCTGCTCGGACTGCCGTTGGTGCGCCCTGGCGTCTACCGGTACGGCTCGGACGCGGTGGTCGAAGTGGTTCTCAGCGGCCTGTGGATCCGCGGTGCGCGGGAACGGCCGGGGACGGCGCGACGATCGGCGGCGCCGGACGAGCGGCACGAACTGGTCCTGTACGACAGCGCGGACGCCGGCGCCCGCGAGCAGTTGTGCCGGATCGCGGAATCGCTCGCCCGGAAAGTGTCGGCAGAGTACGGGGTGCCCGTCCAGGTACGCGCCGTGGACGACGGCCCGGAGGAGGTCCCGGAGGTTCCGCCGGGCCGGGCCACACCCGTCTCCGGCCCCATCACGGGACAGGCGCTGGAGTCCGTCACCGCGGTCGCGCCGCGCGGCGCCGCAGACGCCGTGCTCCTGCCGTCGGCGCCCGCACCGACATCCGGTACGGCCTCAGCGGACGTTCCCGGCACGGTCCGCACATCCGGGCCGCGACAGGCGTCTGCGGCCGGACCGCTCCCGGGCGTGGCGGGACACCCGGCGCCGTCACCGGTACCGGCCGGCACACCGGTCCCCGTATCCAGCCGGACCCCCGGGCCCGGTACGGCGGACACCGCCCCGCCGCACCCGCCCGGCGACGGCGCCCCGGGCGCCGTGGTGGACGCGCGGCTACGGAACGCGCTGGGGCAGCGGTACGAGGAAGAGGCTACCTTCGCCGTAGCGTTGCTGCACCGCCAGCCCGCCCTGCTCCACGGCGGACCGCTCGCCGACGCCGTGGCGGAGCTGGCACTGCTCCGGTTCTATGTACGCGACAGGGGGATCCTGTCCCTCCCCGCGCAAACACGGGACGACCGGTTCCTGCACGCCACGCTCGGCCTGCGGCTCACCGCCGGACTGCGCAGGCTCCCCGCCTTCACCGGGCCGGTGACCGTGCGAGTGTCACTCGGAGACGACGACCTGGCCTGGTACGCGGCCCGTGAGCAGGTCGTGGCACAGAACTGTTGTGCCGCCGTGCTCTCCCCGACGCCCGGACAGCCGGGAAACACGGACGTTGTCATCCTGTCGGCCGGCGGCCGTCGCACGGCGATGCTGGAGGCGGGCGATCCTGATGTGGTGCTCTTCCCGCCTGGAACCGCCTTCGCCGTGCTGCGGGTAACGCGGGCCGGCGCCACAGGCCGCCACCTCATACTGCTGCGGGAGCTGGACTCGCCGCGCGATCCTGAGGCGGACCGCGCGGCGCTGCGCCGGCTGGAGCGGGCTCTGGCCGAATGGCGGCGTGACGAGAGCACCGGACCGCACCGGAGGGGCCCGTCCGGCCGCTTCTTCCAGCCACCGGGCCTGGAACCGGGCGGGCGCCGGCCTGGGTGAGACAGGGGCTGTCTCCCGCCTCAGTCGGCGCGGGTCTGCTCAGCCGCAGGTGAGCAGACCGGCGTTGGCCTTTGCGGCGAGAACCCGGTGCACGCTGTCGGCGACGTCGGCGCGGAACGCGGCACTGGTCCGCATGCGGGAGCTGACCGCCTGGGTCATCGCCGGGATGATGGACGGCTTCACGGTCAGGACCAGGTTGCCGCCCGCCGACAAGAAGTCGACCGCTCGCTGGGCGGGGGTGAAGGACCGCACGGCGACGGCTTGACCGAGGTCGTCGGAGATGACCACGCCCTTGAAGCCGAGCTGGGCGCGCAGCAGCTTGCGGACGACCGTGGGCGAGAAGGCCGCGATGTTGTGGGCGTCGATCTTGGTGTAGGTGGCCGAGGAGACCATGACGAACGGCGCCCCGGCCCTGATCCCGGACTTGAATGGCGTGAGGTAAGAGCTCGTGGCGGTCGTCACCGAGTCGACGACGTTCGCCGTGGTGTCGGTGTTGCCGGTTACCCGGCCCAGTCCTGGGAAGTGTTTGAGCGTGGTCAGCACGTGGCTCTGCCGAAACCCGGCGGCGAACGCCCCGCTGTGCGAAGCGACGGTATCAGGGGTGTGCCCGTACTCGCGGTAGTAGCGCCCGATGGGTGCGTTGCGCGTGCCGAGGCTCGCCGGCACGACGTCCGCGACGGGGGCCAGGTCGAGATTCACCCCTGCGGACTTCAGCTGGTCCGCCCAGCCTGCGGCCTTGCCGCGCAGGGTGGACGTCGACCAGCTCCCCTGGGTCAGAGCGTTCGGGATGGTGGAGAAGCCGGGACCGCTCAGCACCTGCACCTGACCGCCCTCCTGGTCGGTGGCGACCAGGAGGCCCACCTTGCGGCCAGCGACCGTGTCCGCCTGGCCGCGGAAGCCGTCCACCACTGCGCGTGTGGCCTTGGTGCCGGCACTGCTGCGCCCGGTCAGCATGACCGAGCCGACATGATGCTCACGGAGGGTACGCAGGTCGGTGGCGCTGGGCCGGGCTGCGGACACACCGCCCATGAAGAGCTGTCCTATCCGCTGTGCCTGGGTCATGCCGTTGTACGCACGGTCGGCACAGGTGGTGGCGGACGCTCCCGGGCCCGACGGCGTCACGGCGGACACTGGCTGTGCGGTCCGTGCGTGCGCGACTTGTTGTCCGCAGGCCACCACGGCCAGCATCATGCCGACAAGCGGGGCACCGGCACGCAGAGCCGTCGAACGGCCTTTTCCCGGCCGGCGAAGTCGTGCTGTCATGGAGGGCGCTCCTGTCTCGGGGGTATGTCTCGGGAGAGGGTCGGCGGTGTGATCGCCGCCCGCTGGGCAGCCATCCCGGGCCGGCCCGCCGCGCCCCCATACGCTACGCCGGACCGTACGGATCCGCGCGCCACGTCCGGAAAGACGGGACCCGGGCGGCGGGTGGCCCCTCCGCTGGTGCCGTTCCTGCCGTGCGGCGACGCGGCGGTCCTGTCGGTGGACCGCACCAGGGCGGGTGACATGTACCTTTTGACCGTCACGTTCAGGTGATCTCGTCGCCGCGTGCGGCGCTCCCCGCCCAGCCCGTAGAGACATTCGCCTGACAGCTGAATTGACCTCGAAGTCAAGGCCAGCGCACACTAGCGGAAGATGTGAGCTGCGTGGTGTCGACAGTCACCCGCTTCCTGAGTGACTGGACTGATTCCGCACTCCGTGAGGAACGAGACGTTCGTGTCCCATGCCTCCGCCGCGCTCCGGCCCGGCCACCTCTCCGTCACCGACGACGGCCGGAGCGCACTGACCCGCCCCGCTGTGCCGGCCGACCACACCGCCGTCAACGCGATGCACGACAGATGCAGCCCGGAGTCCCGTTTCCGGCGCTATCAGACGGCGCGGCTCGGGCTGACCCGCGCCGAATGGCTGTCGCTGACCAGACCGGACAGGGGTGTGAGCTGGATCACGCACCCGGCCGAGGACCCGGGGCGGATCGTCGCCGCGACTCATGTGTTCCGCACCGCGACCACCGGGAACGGCGAACTCGCCATCCTGGTCGAGAACTCGTGGCAGAGCGTCGGACTGGGCACGATTCTGGTACGGCGGGCACTGCGGCAAGCCGGTCGTCTCGGCATGGCGTCCGTCCAAGTTCTGACTCACCGGGACAACCACCGCATGCTGTCCATCTGCCGCTCGTTCGGCGCCCGTATCCCGCAAACCGGAGGTCCGACCGTGGATCTCACGCTCGCCATCGCCGAGGAGGCGCCTTGAGGACGCGGTCGTACCGGCACGCCACCCCCGTCCAGCGGTTCGCCGCCCGCCACCCCGTCCTGCTCGCGGTGTACACCGGTACGCCGATCGGGCTCGTCGTCGTCCTCGCCGCCTGGCCCCGCGTCCGTACCGCCGCGGACGTCGCCTTCGTCCTCGCCAACTGCGCGCTCGTGTACTGCGTCTTCGCGCTGGTCGCCTACGGGGAACGCGCGCGGCAGCGGCTGCTCGGCCGGGACCGCCGTACCGCCAAAAGGGGCTGACGGACCGACACAACTTTGAAAACTAACGCGTCGCTGGCTCATTCGACCATCCGCGTTAGTAAGGTGTCCTCCATGAGTTCTCCAGCCACCTCCAGCGACCGCGAGAAGGTCGTCTCCAAGCTGCCGGGCTGGCTCCGGCAGAACCTCAAGGTCAGAGCGGCCCAGCTCGGCATCGAGATCCAGACCGCCGTCGAACAGGGCGTCCGGGACTGGTGCGCGCTGGCCTCCGCCACCGCCCCCGTCGACACCGCGGGCGCCGACTCCTTCTCCACCTTCCTGCCGCCCGGCCAGTGGGAGGAGTTCCGCCGGACCGCCGAGGACCGCAGGGTCTCCCTCATCCAGGGCCTGGCGCAGTCCGTCCAGCTCTGGCTGGACACCAACCCGGCGCCCGATGTCGTACGCCCCGCGGTGACCCGCCGCATCGTCATCTGCAACCAGAAGGGCGGCGTGGGCAAGACCGCCATCACCGCCGGCCTCGGCGAGGCGCTGGCCGAGTCTCCGGACGCCCTGCACCCCGTACGCGTGGCGAAGGCGCTCGCCAAGGCCCTGCGCGACAGCGAGACGGGCGTCGACGCCGCGGAGCCGGAGGACGACCCGCTGGGGGTCGAGAACCTGCCGGGGCTCGGGATGCGGGTCCTGCTGGTCGACTTCGACCCGCAGTGCCACCTCACCAACCAACTCGGCGCCACCCCCCTGCCGATGAACGGCGACAGCCTCACCAACCACATGGCCGGAGACCCCAAGGGCGACCTGCGCGACCTCGTCGTCTCCATCGACGAGGAGAAGTTCGGCGGCCGGCTGCACCTGCTGCCCGCGTGCAACGACGCCTTCCTCCTCGACGTGCGGCTGTCCGCCGTACGGGCCCGGGAAGCGGCCCTCGAACGGGCCCTCGCGCCCCTGGAGTCGGACTACGACGTCATCCTCATCGACTGCCCGCCGAGCCTCGGCCTCAGCATGGACGCGGCGGCCTACTACGGCCGGCGCCGCGACGGCGAGAAGCCCGGCCAGTCCGGCGCGCTCATCGTCGTCCAGGCCGAGGACAGCTCCGCCGACGCCTACGAGCTGCTGACCACGCAGATCGAGGACCTGCGCGCGGACCTCCAGGTCGACATCGACTACCTCGGCATCGTCGTCAACCTCTACGACTCGCGCCGCGGTTACATCGCCACCTCCTCCCTCCAGGGATGGGTCGACATAAAGGATCCGCGGGTCGTCGGCCTCATCGGAGACCTCAAGGAGCAGAAGGAAGCCGTGCGGATGAAGCAGCCCCTGCTGTCCTACGCACCCAAGTCCCAGCAGGCCATCGGCATGCGTGCGCTGGCCCGGGAGATCTCATGAGCAAGGCCGAGCAGCTGGGGGCAGGACGCTTCGGCGGCGCCCGCACCGTCAGCGCGCGCCGGCAGGCCGTGGCCGCCGCGACCGGTGTGCCGACCGAGGGCGTCGCACCCCCCACCGAACTGCCCATCCACCGGATCAGCCCCAACCCCGACAACCCCCGCTCCCGGCTCGGTGATCTGACCGACCTCGCGGGGAGCCTGAAGACCCATGGCCAGAAGCAGGCCATCACGGTCATGAACCGGGACGCCTACCTCAAGGCCAACCCCGACCGCGAGGGCGACCTCGAACCGGACACCACCTACGTCGTCATCGACGGCAGCAGCCGGCTCGCCGCCGCCCGGGAGGCCGGGCTGACCACCGTCAAGGTCATGGTCAGCGACGACCAGGGCAACACGTCCGAGGAACTGCTGGAGTCGGCCCTCGTGGCCAACATCCACCGCCAGGACCTGGGCGAGCTCGACGAGGCCCGTGCCCTGCAACGGCTGCTCGCCATCCACGGCAGCCAGACCGCGCTGGCCAAGCGGCTGCACCGGTCCCAGGGCTGGGTGTCCCAGCGGCTCGCCCTGCTGACGCTCACCCCCGAACTCCAGGCGCGCATCGGCCAGGAGCCCATCGACCTGCTCCGGGCGGTCGGCAAGAAGCCGGCCGAGGAGCAGGAGGCGGCCCTGGAGGCCCTCAAGGCGGAACGGGCGCGCGCCGAGGCGGAACGCCTGGCCCGCAGGGAGGCGGAGAAGCTCGCGCGCGAGGTTCCCCAGCCGCCGGAGCCCCAGCCGGAGCGTGAACCGGAACCGCGGCCGGTGGCCGTGGCACCGGCCGCACCCGAGGAGCCGACCGTGGCGCCCGGCACCGCGCAGCCGGAGCCCTCCGTCCCGGCGACACGCCCGGCTCCTGTGACGGTTCATCCGGCCGCGCCGGCCGCGCCGAGCGCCCCGGCCCCCGGCCCGGATGCGGCACCGTCCGCGACCGTTGCGGACACGGCGGTTCCCGAGCCCCGTACGACCCCGGGCGCCGCCGCTCCCGCCGTACGGCCGGCCGGCGCGGAGCAGCCCGTGCGCAGGCTGCCGTACGACGAGCCCGGCTCGCTCGCCATGCTGCTGGACCAGAAGATCGAGGACGACGACGTGTTCTTCGACCTGATCCGGTTCCTCGGGCTGCGCGCGCTCCAGCGCGACCCCGCCCGCCTCGGCGAGCTGGGCCGGTTCCTGGCCGACCAGCCCGCGGCCAAGGTCGACTGACCACGGCCCCGTCGCACGCCGCACGCCCCGCGTCCGTCCGGCCGCGGGGCGCGGGCCGTAGGCCGTAGGTCCTGGGCGGGAGCGGTGACACTGGGCGCACCTTAAGCGTGTCATACGTTTCGACACCTGATGTCATTCAAAAGGTGGGCTGGAACCCATGACAACCGCACTTGACACCGGGCAGCTGGCCCGGGTCACCGCCAACTTCCGCCAGTACCTCATGGGGTGGGGTGCGGAGCTGAGTGAGTGGGGAGACCCGGACCACTACCGCAGCGGGCTGGCCCAGCCCCAGTTCAACTGTGTCGTGCGGCTGCGGTCGCTGGACGTCGTCGAGGAGTCGATGGCCACCGCGCGGGCCCGGCTCGCGGGCGTGCCCTGGTGGTGGTGGGTCGGCCCGGACAGTCCGGCGGGGACCGCGGAGGCGCTCGCCGGTCTGGGAGCGGTGTCCCTCGGTGCCGCACCCCTGATGGCGCGCTCCCTCGACCAGGCCGAGCAGACCGAGGAGCCGTCGCCCGGCCTGCGGGTGGAGGAGGTCGGGGACGGGAACCGGCTGCGGGAACTGGTCCGCACCTACAGTGCCTCGATGGGGGTCTCGCCGAGCCTGGAGGACGGCGTGGTGCGCGTCGAGGCCGGGCGGCCCGACAACGCGGACGTCGTTCGTCTCGCCGCGGTGCTCGACGGTCGCGTGGTCGGTACGACGGTGGTCATGATGGCGCACGAGGTGGCCGGTGTCTTCCTGGTCCATGTCGCGGAGCCCTACCGCCGGCGGGGCGTCGGCGGTGCCCTGACGACGGCGGCGCTGCGGGCGGGGCGGGAGCGCGGGATGCGCCTGGCCGCGCTCGGGGCGAGCCCGATGGGTGAGCCCCTGTACCGGCGTTTCGGCTTCGAGACCGTCGCGCAGTACCACCTGTTCTCCGGACCCGCTGCGTGACTGGCGGCAGATCGGCGGCTCGGATGCTGCGTCGTCGGCGCGTACGAACTCTTCGAGGTGCCGGCTCCGGAACCGGCCCAGTGACCCTTTCCCGTGAGGAGCGGCTGCCATGACCGACATCGAACTTCCCGACGCCATCAGGGCGTTCATCGAAGCGACCAACGCCGGTGACTCCGAGGCCTTCGTGGCCGCCTTCACCCCGGACGCGTACCTGAACGACTGGGGGCGCGAGTTCCACGGGCGCGCCGGGGTCAGCGACTGGAACCGCACCGACAACATCGGTGTGCAGGCGCACTTCGACCTGGTCTCGGCGCAGCGGGACCCGGCGGACGGCCGCTACCTGCTGACGCTGAAGGTGTCCGGCAACGGCTACAACGGCACCGGGCCCATGGCCTTCGAACTGCGCGACGGGCTGATCTCCAGCCTGCGGATCAGCTAGGGCCTGCCGCCGGCACGCGGCTGCCGCCCCCGGCCGGGGGCCCGCTCACCGAGCGGCGGCCGGCGGGGGCAGTCGCATGCCGGCGAGGTCGGGCGGGATGGGCGTGTCGGGCCGGAAGAACGGCGCCGAGGGTCCGTCCTGCGCCGTGGCGGGGGCGTCGGTGAGGTGGAAGCGGCCCCGGAGACGGCCGTAGAAGTCCGTCGGGTGCAGGCGGATCAACCGCACCCGGTCCGGGGCGCGGAAGACGCCGATCCAGTCACCGGGGTCGAGCACACCGCGCAGCTGGCCGTCGATGCTCACCGCGGCCTGCCCGGAGTGGGGCAGGACGCGCAGGGCGACCGGTTCGTCGGGCGCGGCGACGATGCTGCGGTTGAAGGTCATGTGCGGCGCGATGGGGGTGAAGACGACCGCGTCCATGTGCGGGGAGAGCACGGGGCCGCCGGCGGCGAAGCTGTAGGCGGTGGACCCGGTGGGCGTGGCCACGGCCAGCGCGTCGGCCGAGTACGACGCCAGCAGCCGGCCCGCCAGGTAGACGCCGACGCTCACCTGGCGGTCGCGGGCGAGCTTCTCCAGCACCACGTCGTTGAGCGCGTTGACGTCCAGGGCGACGCCCCAGCCCTCGCCCTCGGTGGTCTCCGGCCGGACGTGCGGGGCGGGCAGCGCGGGGCCGCGCCCGTACAGCAGCAGGCCCTCCATGCCCGGCGGTATCTCCAGCGGGCGCGACGCGCGCATGGTGAGGGTCATGCGTTCCTCGACGACGGCGTGGTCGTCGTGAACGGCGTCCAGGGCGGCCGTCACCTCGCCCGCCGGCACCTCGGTGAGGAAGCCGACCTTGCCCAGGTCGACCCCGAGCACGCTCGCCCCGCTCTTGACGGCGATCCGGGCGCCCCGCAGGAAGGTGCCGTCGCCTCCGAGGGTGACGACGAGGTCGGGGTTCCCCGCGGCCTCCGCCTCCTCGCGTCCGCCGCGCCGGCCGTGGTCCTTGGCCCACACGTCGATGTCGGTGCACGGGATACCGCGGGCGTCGCTCCACCGGTGCACGGTCAGCGCCGCTTCCCGGGCGGCGGCCCGTCCCTGATGAACCACGAGGCCTATGCGTTGTATGGGCATGCTGACATCATGCAACACATAACAGCAGGTGGCACAGCGGAGAGCACCTGACTTCCCATGGGTTGACGCCACTGAGATGTGCGAGGTGACTTCACCACGGCATTGTGGGGATCGCCCCACGCGCCGGTTGGTGCAGGCTCGATTTCACCGGGTCGTGGTGGCTGGAAGGCTGCGCAGTGAGCGTCCCCGCTTCCATCGCCGTGCCGAGGTGACCCGTATGACCGCGTCCGCCCGCCGTCCCGCCGCCGTACCCACCGGACAGGTGTGGTGCGAGTTCGCCCTCACGACCGTGCTGCTCTTCCTGGTGGTGACCATCGTGCGCTGGGTCCGCGTACCCGCGTCGCCGCTGTACGTCGGCGATCTGCGCCTTGCTCTCGCGGTGGTCGGACCGGTCGCCGGACTGCTGATCACCGGGCTGATCCTGTCACCGTGGGGGCGCCGCAGCGGCGGACACATGAATCCTGCGGTGACCGTCGCCGTATGGCTGATGGACGTCTTCCCCGGGGTCAGCGTCCTGCCCTACATCGCCGCCCAGCTGGCGGGCTCCGTACTCGGGGCGTCCCTCGGGCGGCTGGTGTGGGGCCCGGTCGTGTCCACGGTCGGCTTCGGCGCGCTGCGGCCCGCCCCGGCCTGGCCGGCGTCGGCCGTGTTCCTCGCGGAGACCGGATCCATCCTCGTGCTGGCCCTCGCCGTCGGCTTCCTGCTGGCCTATCCGGCGTTCGGCCGGTGGCTGCCGGCGACGGTGGGGGTGTGCATCGCGCTCATCATCGTCATCCTCGGCCCGCTCAGCGGTGGTTCCGCCAACCCCGCGCGGCAGTTCGGACCCGCCCTGCTCGCCGGCCGGTTCACCGACCTGGTGACCTACATGGTGGCGCCGATCCTCGGCGCCGTGCTCGGGGCGTCGGTGCACCATCTGCTCTACCGCCGGTTCCAGTTGCGCGAGCCGATCACCTACAAGCTCGCCGGCACCGGGGACGCCGCCCAGAGCGCCGAGACGCCGCGGGTGTGACAGGTTCCTCGGCCCGGCCCCGGCGCCCGCTTTCCCGGTCACAGGTGATTTCCCGGGGAATGCTGATTCCTTCCCGAGGAAACCGGCGGTGGGGCGGGTGGGACGCGGCTGCGTCAACCCCGCCTTGATAGGCCAACGGCGCCCGGGGGAGACTTCACGGGTGATCCAGCCCGGCGACCGACCCGAAACTCTCGTGGGACGACTGCGAGAAATCGACTTCCTCCAGCGATTCGTCCACCAGAGCGGAGTGAACGGCGGCACCCTCCTGCTGTCCGGAGAGCCGGGTGTGGGGAAGACGGCCCTGCTGGAGGCGACCGCCGGCACCGCCCGCGCGTCGGGGACGACGGTCCTGCGCGTGACGGGGGCCGAGTTCGAGGCCGAGGTCAGCTTCGCCGGGCTCAATCAGGCCCTGTTTCCCCTGATCGACGAGTTTCGGCGCTCGGCGACGAACACGCCGGGGCACTGCGGGTCGCCCTGGGCTTCGAGGTCGGCCCCGCTCCCGACCGGCTCCTGCTGTCCAACGCCGTGGCTCTGCTGCTGCGACGGGTGGCCGCGCGGGCACCGCTGCTGCTGATCATCGACGACCTCCCCTGGCTCGACCGGGCCAGTGCGGTGGTGCTGAGCTTCGCGGCACGCCGGCTGATCGGCAGCAGGGCCGGCCTGCTGGCGGCCTTCAGAACGGGATCGGCCGGCTATTTCGACACCAGCGGCCTGCCCGAGCTGCCGTTGCACGCGCTCGACGACGAAGCCGCCGCCCGGTTGCTGGCCGAGCGCTTCCCCGGCCTCGACCCCCAGGTGCGCGCGCGGGTCCTGAGCACCGCGCAGGGCAATCCCCTGGCGCTGCTCGAACTCCCGCACGCCGTGCGGGAGACGCGGCGCGGCCCCGCCGAGCCCGTGCCCCGGATACTCCCGCTGAACCAGCGCCTTCAGGGACTGTTCGCGGCCCGGGTGGCGGCCCTGCCCGCCGCGACCCGTACCCTGCTGCTCACCGCCGCGCTGGAGAGCACCGGTGACCTCAGCGCGCTCCAGGCCGCGGCCGGCGCCGCCTACCGGCTCGACGATCTCGCACCCGCCGAGCAGGACCAGCTCGTCCGGGTCGCGGCCGCCTCGCACACCGTCGCCTTCCGGCACCCGCTGATCCGGTCCGCCGTCGTGACCGAGTCGACGTCCGCGGAACGCCGTCGGGTGCACCGGGCCCTGGCGGAGGTCCACCGCGACGACCTCGAACGCCGGGCCTGGCACCTGGGCGAGGCCACCGTGGAACCCGACGAGGAGGTGGCCGCGCTGCTCCAGGAAGCGGCGCGCCGGGTCCGCGGACGCGGTGACTACCAGGCGGTGATCGCCCTGCTGTGCCGTGCCGCCGATCTCAGCCCGACACCGCAGGCACGCAGCCGCCGCCTCGCCGAGGCCGCCTACATCGGGGCGGAGGGCCTGGCGGAGACCAGGAGCGCCCTGGAACTGCTGCAAGGGGTCCGCCAGTCCAGCGAGCAGACACCCGCCTCCCTGAACTACGCGTCCGCGACCGCCTTCCAGCTCCTCGACGCGGACGGGCACGTCGACACCGCCCATCGCCTCCTGGTCGGCGCGATCGAAGCCTGGCCCAACCGCACGGACCCGCTGGACGAGGAACTCGTCACCGGACTGTGGACCCTCGCCCTGATCTGCCTCGTCGGCGGACGAGCCGAACTGTGGGAGGCCTTCCACGCGGCGACGGCGCGACTCGAGCCCGGGCCGCCGGAGATCATGACGCTGAGCATCGGCCTGTTCGCCGCCGACCCGGTGCGCACGGGGGTGGCCCTGCTGCCGGCCCTGGAGACCAGCCTGGCGACGATCCAGCACGAGACCGACCCCGCCATGGTGCAGAACGTGGCGGCGGCCGCGATCTACCCGGACCGCCTGGCCGCGGTACGTGAACCCCTGTGGCGGAGCATCCGGCAAGGAAGGGCCGGCGGGCCCGGCAGAAGGCGGATCGTCGCCCTCATGGACGTGTGCTTCGACGACTTCGTCCGGGGCGAGTGGGCCGAGGCCGGCGAACTCGCGGCCGAGGGTCTCGCGGTGTGCGAGGAGTTCGGGGGCAGGTTCTTCGGCTTCTACTTCCGCTACCACCAGGCTCTCCTCGCCGCCGTCCAGGGCCGGTTCGAGACCAGCCGCGCCCTCACCGACCAGATGATCGGCTGGGCCGGTCCGCGCGGTGTGGGCATGGCGCAGACGTACGCCCGCCACGCCCTGGTCCTGGCCCACCTCGGGGAGGGCGACTACGAGTCGGCCTACCAGCGGGCGACGGAGATCAGCCCCGCCGGGACCCTCGCCTCGCACGTACCGCACAGTCTCTGGGTGGCCCTGGAACTGGTCGAGGCCGCTGTCCGCACCGACCGCAGGACCGAGGCCGAACAGCATGTGCGCGCGCTGCGCGCGTCGGGCACCGCGGCCCTCTCGCCCCGGCTCGCGATGCGGGAGGCGGCCGCGGCGGCACTCGTCGCCGATGACGAGGCCCCGGAGCTGTTCGAACGCGCCCTGATGACGCCCCGGACCGGCGAGTGGCCCTTCGACACCGCGCGCGTCCGCCTGCTGTACGGCGAACGGCTGCGCCGCTCACGGGCGATGAACGAGGCGAAGGTCCAGCTCAAGGAGGCGTCCGACGCCTTCGAGAAGCTCGGTGCCACGCCCTGGGCGGCGCGTGCCGAACGGGAGCTGAGGGCGGCGGGGCAGGCCGCTCGCACCCCCGCCAACACCCGGGGCGCGGCCGCGCTGACGCCACAGGAACTGGAGATCGCGCGGCTGGCGGCGTCCGGCATGACGAACAAGGAGATCGGCGAACGGCTGTTCATCTCACCGCGTACGGTGAGCAGTCACCTGTACCAGATCTTCCCGAAGCTGGGCATCACCAAGCGGGCGGCCCTGCGGGACGCGCTCGGCAGCGACGACGCGTGACCGCTGTTCCGCGAGGCAGTCACCCCTTGCGGACCACCCCGTCGCCTCCGGACGCCTGTGCCTCCAGCCCCCTGAGCCACCCCTCCACCATGCGCCGGGCGGACGCCGGGTCCGCTTCCCGGCGTGCGATGGCGGCGGGGCCGCGCGCCGCGATCCCCGTGCGGACCAGGGTGCGACCGCCCAGGTCAAGGAGCAGCCACTCCTGGTACAGGCCGAGATCGCTGCCCTGCGCGAACCAGGCCAGGCGGCTGCCGGGGCTGCACTCGCCGACCCGTGCGCGCATCCGCAGGCCCTCCAGGCGGTAGGCGAACTCGCTGCCGCTCCGCAGCCCCGGCGGCTTTGGGTCCGCCATGGACCCGTCGTCGACCGGCGTGGCATCCCGTGCCCATGTGCACAGGTCGGCCAGGTGTGCGAAGACGGTTTCCGGCGGCGCGCCGATGTCGGTCTCGCCGACGGCCCAGAGGTCCGAGAAGTCCGGGGAGTAGCCGATCGGCCAGTGCAGAAGTCGGTGACCGTCCGGCTGATCCGGTCCGGGCGCATCGAACACGATGTCTTCCTCCGTGCGGCTCCTGGTGGTTCCTTCCCCCCACCAGGCTTCCGGACGGCACACGGACGGGCATCAGTCATTCGACGGGGTCGGCGCATGATCAGCGCCCCGGCTGGGCCCGGTCACCCCGCTCGGCCCCGCGCCACCCCACTCACAGTGGTCCACGCGAGCGGCACCCAGTCCGCATAGACGCTGACCACGGCATTGACCTCGGCAACGAGCTGGGCATCCGACGTGACCAAGGCCGTGGCGCAGCGCCGCCTCCACGGCCCGTCGGTCGACCGCGACGCGGAACCTGTACCGCCGGCACAGCGCACACGGTCGTCGCCGGCGTGGCAGTGCGAGGGCGATACGGCCGGTGCCGGCGAGCCCACAGCCCCCGACGGCATGTGTGGTCCGCTCAGTGCCCGGTGAGCAGGTCCGGCAGCAGCCGGGCCGCGTTGCGGGTGGTGAGCGCGCGCCAGGTGCCGCCGGCCGGCTGTTCGGCGGCGTCGACGGAGGCGATCTGCGCGACGGTGCCGGCGGCCGGGGTCCAGCAGTAGTCGCTGCCGTAGAGGAGGCGGTCGTAGCCGAAGGTCGTCGTGAGCACCGGGATCTGGTGCGGGAAGGGGCTGCCGGCCATGTCGAACCAGAGGCCGCGCAGCTGCTCCTGCACGGTGGGGCCGTCCTGGTCACCGAAGCCGAACACGGTCCGGAACAGCTCCATGCGGTCGGCGAGCAGCGGGAGCGCGCCACCACCGTGGGTGAAGACCCACTGGATGCGCGGGTAGCGGCGCAGCACTCCGCTGAACACCAGGTCGGAGACGGTACGGGTGGAGTCGAACAGGAACTCCAGCATGGGCCGGGGCCGGTCCAGGGCGACGGCCTCGTGGCAGGGCGGGGAGGTGGGGTGGACGAAGACGACGGCACCGCGCTCGTCGAGGTTCCGCCAGAGGGGTTCGAAGCGGGCGCTGCCGAGATAGGCGCCCGCGTGGTTGGTCTCGACGGCGACACCGTGGCTGCCGAGGACGTCGAGGGCGTGGGCGGCCTCGGCGAGCGCGCCGTCCACGTCGGGCAGCGGGAGGGAGGCGAAGTGCCCGAAGCAGCCGGGGTGTGCGCGCAGCACGTCCGCGGCGAACTCGTTGACCCGCCGGCTCAGCAGGCGCGCGGCGCGGTCGTCGCCGAAGTGCATACCGGGCGAGGAGACGGACAGCACACTGGTGCGGATGCCGTGGGCGTCCATGAGGTCCAGGTGCCCGGCCGCCGACCAGGTGGGGTAGCCCCGCATGCCGTCGGGGAGCAGATGTCCCGCGGCCTTGGCGGCCTCGACGTAGTCGGGGGTCACGAAGTGGGCGTGGACGTCGACGAGTTGCTCCGCTGTCGCGGTCACGGGGGAGGCCTCCCTCTCTGGCCGGCGGCATGGGCGGGGCGCGTGCCGCGGGCTGGGACGTACGGTCCCTGCGGCTGTGTGCGGCGGTGCCCCGGCCGGTTCCCCGATTCTCGTCAGGGGGTCCGCGGGAGGGCCATGGGGTGATCCCCACGGCCGGACACGGCGGGCATGGGGTGCACCCCATGGCGGCGGTCGGCGGCCCCTTCCTAGCGGGGCGCCCGCCCCGTGCTCTCCCGGGCTATGAGTTCGGGCAGCGGTACCTGGACGGTGCCCGGGGCGGCTCCGTCCAGCAGGGACACCAGTTCCCGGGCGGCCGTGCGGCCGAAGGCCACCGTGTCCCGGGAGAGCGCGGACAGCCAGGGCTTGACCATCCGGCACAGCGCGGAGTCCTCCCAGGAGACCACCGACACGTCGTCCGGCACGGTGAAGCCCAGTTCGGCCGCGGCGCCCACGCCCGCGACCGCCATCACGTCGTTGTCGTAGATCAGCGCCGTGGGCGCGGTGGCCGCGCTCAGCACCCGGCGGGTGACGGCGGCGCCTTGCGCGTCGGAGTAGTCGGTGGTCACCGAGCGGACCTCGGTCAGGCCGCGCCGCTCGGCCTCGGCGCGCAGGCTGCGTACCCGCCGCTGGGTGTGCGCGAGCCCGGGGAGCCCGGCGATGTGCACGATCCGCCGGTGGCCGAGCGCGTGCAGTTCCGCGACGACGGCGGCCATGGCGCCCGCGTCGTCGGCCCACACGGCCGACAGCCGGGGGTTGAGCCCGGCCGGCGCGCCGCCGATCACCACGGCGGGCAGGCCGAGTTCGTCGAGGAGAGCGGGGCGGGGGTCGTCGGTGCGGGGGTCGACCATGAGGACGCCGTCGACCCGGTGCTCGGCCCACCAGGTCCGGTATACCGCGCATTCGTCGGCAATGTCCTCTACAACTTGGAAGAGCAGGCCGAGGTGTCGCTCGGCCAGCACTTCCTGGATGCCCGAGACCAACTGGAGGAAGAACGAGTCCACACCGAGGGTGTGCGCGGGCCGGGCCAGTACGAACCCGACCGTGGCCGTGCCCTCGCCGGACAGCTGGCGTGCGGCGGTGCTCGGCCGCCAGCCGAGCTGTTCGGCCACCCTGCGCACCCGGGCCCGGGTCACCTCCGAGACGCCGGGGCGGTCGTTGAGGGCGAAGGAGACAGCGCTCTCGGAGACCCCGGCCCGCCGCGCGATGTCCTTCATCGTCGGCCGGCGCGCCGGTGAACGCTTGTCCGCCACTTCTGCTCCCCTTCCCTGACGTCGAGCACTAATGCGCTTGAGTCATGCCAGCCTAAAGCGCATTAGCGATCAGCAGCAAGACCCTTGTCTCTCCTTTACCAAACGCCTCTGACCTGCGGCTTTGTTCAACCTGAAGAACTTTTCCCCGGCATCCATTGACATTTTTCCGCCGAAGGATGCAAGGTCTGCCCCTGAACCTGTGGCCGGCACCGTCGCCGTGGCCCGCTGTCCGAAGGAGTTCCCGCCGTGCGCATATCCCGCAGAACCCTCGCCTCCGCTGTCGCCGTCGCGGCCCTGCTGCCGCTGAGTGCCTGCGGCTCCGGGAACGACGACAGTTCGTCGGGCGACGCCTCGGGCAAGATCCAGGGCGACATCACCTTCCAGACCTGGAACCTGAGGGCGAACTTCAAGTCGTACTTCGAGGGCGTCATCGCCGACTTCGAGCACCAGTACCCGGGCACCCACGTGAAGTGGGTCGACCAGCCCGCCGAGGGCTACGCGGACAAGCTCAGCGCGGAGGCGGCCGGCGGCACGCTGCCCGACGTCGTCAATGTCTCCCCCGACCTCGCCGCCCCGCTCGCCAAGGCGGGGCTCGCCCTGAACCTGGACAAGGACAAGGCGGCGGCGAAGTACAGGAGCGAGTACCTGCCCGGCGCGTGGAGCAGCACCGACATCCCGGGCCTGCCGGGCACCTGGGCGTTCCCCTGGTACCTGAACACCGGCCCGCTGTTCTACAACAAGGCCCTGTTCAAGGAGGCCGGCCTCAACCCCGACCAGCCGCCGAAGACGTACGCCGAACTGTTCAAGGACGGTCTTCAGATCTCCAAGAGGACCGACGGCAAGGTCGCCACCCTCGCCAACGTGCCGGCCGTCGAGGACTTCGGCCGCTACGGCGTCCAGCTGATGAACAAGGAAGGCACCGCCTTCACCTTCAACGACGCCAAGGGTGTCGAACTCCTCACCAAGTACAAGGAGTTGTACGACGCCAAGGCCCTCGACCCGCAGGCCCTGACCGCCACGCCCGAGTCGTCCGGCCGGAAGTTCCTCACCGGGGCCGTCGCCATGAACCCCGGCAGCGCGCTGGACCTGAAGAACTTCAAGACGCAGGCGCCGACCCTGTACAAGAACATCGGCATCACCGACCAGATCACCAGCACCGGGCACGTCAACATGTACGTGCAGAACGTGATGGTGAACGCCCAGTCCAAGCAGAAGCCCGCGGCCGTGGCCTTCGCGCACTTCGTCACCGACGCGAAGAACCAGATGGCCTTCGCCAAGAAGGTCGCCATCTTCCCGAGCACCGCCGGCACCCTGAACGACCCGTACTTCACCAAGGAGGACGGCACCGACGAGACCCGGGTCCGGGTGGCCGCCGCCAAGTCGCTGAAGACGGCCGTGAACTACACGCCGGTGCTGTTCAGCGACCAGATGAAGACCGCGCTCCAGCAGGAGGTCGACAAGGCGCTCCAGGGCAAGGAGAGCCCCAAGCAGGCGCTCGACAACGCTGTCAAGGCCTGCGACCAGCTGCTCAAGCAGGGCTGATCCGCCGTGGCCCTCTCCTCCCCCGCCCGCCGAGGCTCCCGGGTGCGGCGTCAGCTGCCCACCAGTCCGTGGCTGTTCGCCGCACCCGGGTTGCTGGTCACCGCCGCGTTCGTGCTGTACCCGTTCGTGTCGACCGTGGTGAACTCCTTCACCGACCGTCGCACGCTGATCCCGGGCCGGTTCGTCGGTCTCGCCAACTACCGCGAGATGCTCCACGACGACATGTTCTGGATCGCCCTGCGCAACAGCACGCTGTACATCCTCGGGGTCGTCCCCGCGCTCGTGATCCTGCCGCTGCTGCTGGCGCTGCTGGTGCAGAAGCACATCCCCGGCATCGCCTTCTTCCGGTCCGCCTTCTACACCCCGGTCGTGGCCTCGATCGTGGTCGTCGGCCTGATCTGGGTGTGGCTGCTGGACGAACGCGGTCTGGTCAACTCGCTGCTGGAGACGCTGGGCGCGAGCCCGGTCGGGTTCCTCAGCGACCAGTGGCTGATCCTGGTCAGTGCCATGGCGGTCACGGTGTGGAAGGGCCTCGGCTACTACATGATCATTTACCTGGCCGCGCTCGCGAACGTACCGCGCGAACTGCACGAGGCCGCCGCCGTGGACGGCGCGGGCGCGGTCCGCCGCTTCCTCAGCGTCACCGTGCCCGCCGTGCGGTCCACGATGGTCCTGGTGGCCGCGCTCGCCTCGGTGTCCGCCTTCAAGGTGTTCTCCGAGGTGTACCTGATGGCCGGCCCGACCGGCGGCCCGGCCGGCGAGGACACCACCCTCGTGATGCTCGTACAGCGCACCGGCACCGGCCTCAGCGGCCGGGTCGGCTACGCCTCCGCGATCTCCGTGGTGGTCTTCGTGATCACCGTGGTGCTGATGCTGCTGGTGCTGCGCGCGGACCGGAAGGACGAGGCCCAGGCATGACCGACACCCTGCGCACCCCCGGCGAGCGGACCGCCCGCCCGGGCCACCCGACGGCCGGCACCGCCCGGCGGACCGGCCGCCGCTCCCGTTTCACCGACGAGACCGGCCAGCGGGTCAGGCCCTGGGAACTCGTCCTGCGCTACCTGCTGCTGCTCGCCGTGCTGGCCCTGACGATCGGCCCGTTCCTGTGGCAGCTGTCGACCTCGCTGAAGGGCCCGACGGAGGACATCTACAGCTCCCCGCCGTCGTTCCTGCCCGAGCACCCCACCCTGCACAACTACAGCCGGGTCGCCGGCGTCATCCCCGTCTGGGACTACGCCCTGAACTCCCTCAAGGTCGCCGTCGCCAGCGTGGTCACCAACTGCGTCGGCTCCGCCCTGGCCGGCTACGCCCTGGCCCGGCTGCGCTACCGGGGCCGCGGGGCGCTGACCCTGGTGTTCATCCTGGCGCTGCTGGTGCCCGCCGAGAGCATCATCATCGCCCAGTTCACGACCATGCGGTCACTGGAGCTGAACAACACCCTCATCGGCGTGGTGCTGCCCGGCTGCGTCGGCGCGATGAACGTGCTGCTGATGCGCAACGCCTTCCTGAACCTGCCGTACGAGATCGAGGAGGCGGCCTTCGTCGACGGCGCCAACGTCTGGCAGCGGTTCCTGCGGATCGCGCTGCCCTCGGTCAAGGGCACCCTCGCCGTCGTCGCGATCTTCGCCTTCATGGGCGCCTGGGACGACTTCCTGTGGCCGCTGATCGTGCTCGGCGACCCGTCCAAGTTCACTCTCACCGTCGGCCTGAACTACCTGCACGGCACCTTCGCCAACGACCAGCGGCTGGTCGCCGCCGGCACGGTCATCGCCGTGGCCCCGCTCATCGTCCTCTTCGCCTGCCTCCAGCGGTACTTCTTCCGCGGGGTCGGCGAGGGTGCCGTCAAGGGCTGACCGCCGTACCGAGGGCTGACCGCCGTACCGAAACCCCCCGCAAGGACTTCCATGCCTCCTGCCGTGCGCTTCGGCGTCAACTACACCCCCAGCGAAGGGTGGTTCCACCACTGGCTCGACTTCGACCTCGACTCCGTACGCGCCGACCTGGACTCGATCGCCGCGCTCGGCCTGGACCACGTCCGGGTCTTCCCGCTGTGGCCGTACTTCCAGCCGAACCGGACTCTCATCCGGCCGCGCGCGGTGGAACAGCTCGTGGCCCTCGCCGACGCCGCCGCCGAACGCGGCCTGGACGTGAACGTGGACGGGTTGCAGGGCCACCTGTCCAGCTTCGACTTCCTGCCCGCCTGGACGCGCACCTGGCACCGGCGCAATCTCTTCACCGACCCCGACGTCATCGACGGCCAGGCCGCCTACCTGCGCACCCTCGCCGCCGCCCTCGCCGACCGGCCCAACTTCATCGGCATGACCGTCGGCAACGAGGTCAACCAGTTCAGCGCCGACCCCCACCCCGATCCCGACCGGGCCACCCCCGGGCAGATCGACACCTGGCTGGAGCGGATGCTCGCCGCCTGCGAGGAGGGCGCCCCGGGCCGGCTGCACCTGCACGCCGAGTACGACGCCACCTGGTACCAGCACGACATGCCGTTCACCCCGGCCCAGGCCGCACGGTACGGCGGCGTCACCGCCGTGCACTCCTGGGTGTTCAACGGCACCGCCCAGCGCCACGGCCGTACCTCCGTACCCAGCGAGCACCACGCCGCGTACCTGGTCGAGCTGAGCAAGGCGTGGGCGGACGACCCGCACCGGCCGGTCTGGCTCCAGGAGGTCGGAGCCCCCGCCCCGCTGATCCCCGCCGAGCACGCCGCCGCCTTCACCGAGGCGACCGTCACCAACGCCCTGGACTGCCCCGGCCTGTGGGGGATCACCTGGTGGTGCTCGCACGACGTCGCGCGCGGTCTCGCCGACTTCCCCGAACTCGAGTACACCCTCGGCCTGCTGACCAACGACCGGCAGCCGAAGGACACCGCACGGGTCCTGGCCGACGCGGCCCGCCGGACCCACCCCGCCCCGGCACCGCGCACCACCGCCCTCGTCGTACCGGCCGACCCCGAACAGCGCACCGCGCTGGCCCCGGGCGGGACGGTGTACGACGCCTTCTTCCGGCTGACCGCCGACGGCGCCCGGCCCACCACGGTCCTCGACGTCCGCGCGAACGACACGGATCATCTGCTGGCCCGTGGTATCACCGAGACCGTCACGGCCGAGCAGGTTCTCACCCCGCAGCACCGATGGAGCACCCCGCATGCATGACGACCGCACGCTGATCGAAGCCCGCCTCAAGCGTGTCCTCGACGAACGTATCCGCCCCGCCGTGTACCCCGAGTCCGTGCCGCTGGAGGTCGCGGTGTGGCACGCGCCGGGTGAGCCGGTCCCGGTCGAGGAGGGGCTCGCCGCCGAGGTGGAGCCGGTCGAGGTGGGGGCCCGGTGGGGTGCCCCCTGGGGGACGAGCTGGTTCCGGGTGACCGGGACCGTGCCCGAGGCCTGGGCGGGCCGGACGGTGGAGGCGATCCTCGACCTGGGCTTCGACGAGAACATGCCCGGTTTCCAGTGCGAGGGCCTGGTCTACCGTCCCGACGGCTCGCCGGTGAAGGGGCTGAACCCGCGCAACCAGTGGGTGCGCGTCGGGGCGCCGGTGGCGGGCGGGGAGGAGGTCCGCCTGCACATCGAGGCCGCCTCCAACCCGGTGATCCTGGACTACCACCCCTTCCTGCCCACGCAGCTCGGGGACAAGGAGACCGCCGGCAGCGAGCCGCAGTACACGCTCACCCGCATGGACCTCGCCGTGTTCGACGAGACGGTGTGGCAGCTGGTGATGGACCTGGAGGTCCTCGGTGAGCTGATGGCGGAGCTGCCCGGGGACTCCGCCCGCCGCTACGACATCCTGCGCGCCGTGGACCGTGCCCTGGACGTCGTCGACCTCCAGGACGTCAACGGCACTGCCGCGCGGGCCCGCGAGCAGCTGACCGGGGTCCTGTCGTCCCCCGCCGTGCCGTCCGCGCACCGGATCAGCGCGGTCGGTCACGCCCACATCGACTCCGCCTGGCTGTGGCCGCTGCGGGAGACGGTGCGGAAGGTGGCGCGGACGACGTCGAACATGACCGCGCTGCTGGAGGACGAGCCGGAGTTCGTCTTCGCGATGTCGCAGGCGCAGCAGTGGGCGTGGGTGAGGGACCATCGGCCCGAGGTGTGGGCGCGGGTGAAGAAGGCCGTCGCGGACGGCCGGTTCGTGCCGGCCGGCGGGATGTGGGTGGAGTCGGACACGAACATGCCCGGCTCGGAGGCGATGGCGCGGCAGTTCGTGCACGGCAAGCGGTTCTTCCTGGACGAGTTCGGGGTGGAGAACGAGGAGGCGTGGCTGCCGGACACGTTCGGGTTCGCCGCCGGGCTGCCGCAGATCATCAAGGCGGCCGGGTCGAAGTGGCTGCTGACGCAGAAGATCTCCTGGTCGCAGACGAACAAGTTCCCCCACCACACCTTCCAGTGGGAGGGGATCGACGGGACGCGGATCTTTACGCACTTCCCGCCGGTGGACACCTACAACTGCTCGATGAAGGGCAGCGAGATCGCCCACGCGGCGAAGAACTTCAAGGACAAGGGGCGGGCCCGGCACTCCCTGGCGCCGACCGGCTGGGGCGACGGGGGCGGCGGCACGACCCGGGAGATGGTCGCCAAGGCCGCCCGGCTGCGGGACCTGGAGGGCTCGGCGCAGGTGGTGTGGGAGACACCGCAGGCGTTCTTCGAGAAGGCCGAGGCCGAGTATCCCGAGCCGCCGGTGTGGGTGGGCGAGCTGTACCTGGAACTGCACCGGGCGACCCTGACCAGCCAGGCGAAGACCAAGCAGGGCAACCGGCGCAGCGAACACCTGCTGCGCGAAGCGGAGCTGTGGGCCGCCACCGCCGCGGTCCGGGCCGGGTTCCCCTACCCGTACGAGGAGCTGGACCGGATCTGGAAGACGGTCCTGCTGCACCAGTTCCACGACATCCTGCCCGGCTCGTCCATCGCCTGGGTCCACCGCGAGGCACGGGCCACCTATGAGCGTCTGGCCGGGGAACTGAACGCGATCATCGAGGGCGCCCAGCGGGCACTCGCCGGTGAGGGCAGCACCGAGCTGCTGTTCAACTCCGCGCCGCACGAGCGGGCGGGTGTGGTCGCGGGCGGTGCCGCCGCCCCCGCCGTCACCGGCGCCACCACGCTCGCTGCGCGCCCGGACGGCGGGTTCACGCTGGACAACGGACTGCTGCGGGTCGAGATCGACGCCCAGGGACTGGTGGTGTCCGCCTACGACATCACCGCCGACCGCGAGGCCATCGCCCCGGGCCGCGCCGCCAACCTCCTCCAGCTGCACCCCGACTTCCCCAACATGTGGGACGCCTGGGACGTGGACGAGTTCTACCGCAACACCGTCACCGACCTCACCGGCGCCGAGTCGGTCACGCCGGGCGAGGACGGCACCTGCGTGCGGGTCGTCCGGGCGTTCGGCGACTCCCGGGTCGCCCAGGTGCTGACGCTGCCGCCGGGCGAGCGGCGCCTGGTGGTGGACACCGAGGTCGACTGGCACGAGACGGAGAAGTTCCTCAAGCTGGCCTTCCCGCTCGACCTGCACGCCGAACGCTACGCCTCCGAGACCCAGTACGGGCACGCCTACCGGCCCACCCACACCAACACCTCCTGGGAGGCGGCGAAGTTCGAGGCCTGCAACCACCGCTTCCTGCACCTGGAGGAGCCCGGCTGGGGCGTCGCCGTCGTCAACGACTCCACCTACGGCCACGACGTCACCCGCACCGTCCGCACCGACGGCGACCAGGGCACCACCACCACGGTCCGCGTCTCTCTCCTGCGTGCCCCGCGCTTCCCCGACCCCGAGACCGACCAGGGCGTCCACCGCTTCCGGCACGCCCTCGTCCCCGGCGCCTCCATCGGTGACGCCGTCCGCGAGGGCTGGCGGATCAACCTCCCCGAACGCCGGCTCACCGGCGCCGCGGAGGTCGCCCCCCTGGTCACCGCCGACAACGACGCCGTCGTCATCACGGCCGTCAAACTCGCCGACGACGGCAGCGGAGACGTCGTGGTCCGCTTCCACGAAGCCCACGGCAGCCGGGTCCGGGCCACCCTCACCGCCGGCTTCGAAGTCGCCGGCCTCACCGTCACCGACCTGCTGGAGCGGCCCCTCGCGGACGCGGCCGCCCCGGAGCGCGACGGCGCACGGATCGCCGTACGCCTGCGCCCGTTCGAGCTGGTGACGCTGCGCCTGCGGCGGGCGTGACCGCAGGCACCGGGAAGGGGGCGCGGGGCGGCGGGGGGGGCGGGGCGGGCCCGGGGGGGGGGGGCGCGCCGGACGGCCCCCCCCACGGCCTGGTTGCCGCCCTGGCCGAGGGTGGGGGTGGTGCCGAGCCGACGGCCGGAGCGAGC
>NZ_JBEXKG010000054.1:0-46591 GCF_040609555.1 Streptomyces sp. NPDC004658 | reverse complement strand
GCCGAGTTCGTACGTCGTCATGATGCCGTGCAGGGACGCGGCCACGTTGGCGTGGGTCAGGGGCACGATCTTGGCCCTGCCCGTCGTGCCGGCCGCCGCCGCGGCCAGGTGCTTGCGCGTGAACTCCAGGGCCTCGGCGAGGTCGGCCTCGCGCTCGGCGCCGGACATCGCCCGCCGGGTGTTGACCTCGATCACGACATGCCCGTCGAAGCCGGTGTGCACCAGGCGTTCCAGCAGCTCGGCGCACGGCTGGGTGCCCCGGCCGGGGACCAGGTGCTCGTCCTTGGCGGAGCCCCGGCCGTCGGCGAGGTGGACGTGTCCGAGGCGGTCCCCCATGCGGTCGATCATGCCGAGGGCGTCGGTGCGGGCCGTCGCCGTGTGGCTCAGATCGATCGTGAAGTGCCGGTAGTCGTCGTTGGTGACGTCCCAGTCGGGGGCGTAGGCGAGCATCTCGCGGTCGCGGTAGCGCCAGGGGTACATGTTCTCGACGGCGAACCGCACGTCCGTCTCGTTCGCCATCCGCCAGATCCCGTCGACGAACTCCCGGGCGTACTGCCGCTGCCAGCGGAACGGCGGGTGGACGACGACGGTGGAGGCGTCCAGCTTCTCCGCCGCCGCGCGGGCCCGCTGGAGCTTGACCCAGGGGTCGGTGGACCAGACCCGCTGGGTGATCAGCAGGCAGGGGGCGTGGACGGCCAGGATCGGGATGCCGTGGTAGTCGGACAGGCGACGCAGGGCCTCGATGTCCTGGCTGACCGGGTCGGTCCACACCATGACCTCGACGCCGTCGTAGCCGAGGCGCGCGGCGATCTCGAAGGCCGTCGCGGTCGACTCGGGGTAGACGGAGGCGGTCGAGAGCGCGATGCGCACGTCTGCGTCCCTTGGTTCAGCCACGTCCGTCACCTTACGGCGCCGGGGGGCTCGGGTGTCGGGTGCCTATTCGCCGTTGTGAGGTATGCCATTTGTGCGGCTGCGGGTCGTTTGCGGCTTGTCGTGCGGTTCCCCGCGCCCCTTCGGGGCGCTCACGCGGAACCCATGTGGTCGAGGCGCCGCAGGATCACGCCTTCCCTCAGGGCCCAGGGGCAGATCTCCAGGCTTTCCACGCCGAAGAGGTCCATCGCGCCCTCGGCGACCAGGGCGCCGGCGAGGAGCTGGCCGGCCCTGCCGTCCGAGACGCCGGGCAGTTCGGCACGCTGTTCCACCGTCATGCCGGCCAGGCGCGGGACCCATGCCTCCAGGGACTCGCGCTTGAGTTCCCGCTGGACGTAGAGGCCCTCGGCACTGCGGGCGGCTCCGGCGATGCGGGCGAGCTGTTTGAAGGTCTTGGAGGTGGCGACCACGTGGTCGGGGGCGCCGAAGCGGCTGAATTCGCCGACCGTGCGGGCGATCTCCGTGCGGACGTGGCGGCGCAGCGCGCGGACGTCCTCCGGGGCGGGCGGATCGCCGGGCAGCCAGCCGGCGGTGAGGCGGCCGGCGCCGAGCGGGAGGGAGACGGCCGCGTCCGGTTCCTCGTCTATGCCGAAGGCGATCTCCAGGGAGCCCCCGCCGATGTCCAGGACCAGCAGTTTCCCGGCGGACCAGCCGAACCACCGGCGTACGGCGAGGAAGGTGAGCCGGGCCTCCTCCGCGCCGGCGAGGACCTGGAGGCGTACGCCGGTCTCGTCGGCCACGCGCGCGAGGACGTCGTCGGCGTTGGTGGCCTCGCGGACGGCGGAGGTCGCGAACGGCAGCAGGTCCTCGACGCCCTTGTCCTCGGCGGCCTGGAGGGCGTCCCGGACGACGGCGATCAGCCGGTCGATGCCTTCGTCGCCGATGGCACCGCTGTCGTCGAGGAGCTGGGCCAGCCGGAGTTCGGCCTTGTGGGAATGCGCGGGCAGCGGGCGCGCTCCGGGGTGGGCGTCCACCACCAGCAGATGCACCGTGTTCGAACCCACGTCCAGGACACCGAGTCTCATGTACGGAACGCTACTGCCAGAACGTCCGTCCTCGGTCCCCGATGCGGCGCCTGGCCACTTACCCTGGACGGGTGCCAAAGACGAAAAAGGCGAAGGTCAACAAAGCTGACAAAGCCGACAAGACTGACAAAGATCGTAAGGCCGCCAAAACCTCCAGGGAGGCGACGATGGGCGACGAGAAGGGGCTCGACTTCGCCCGCGCCTGGGTGGAGTTTCCCGATCCCGCGGACGAGGAGCAGGTCTTCCACTGCGATCTGACATGGCTGACCTCTCGCTGGAACTGCATCTTCGGCAGTGGCTGCCAGGGCATTCAGGCGGGCCGTGCGGACGACGGGTGCTGCACGCTGGGGGCGCACTTCTCCGACGAGGACGACGAGAAGCGGGTCGCCGAGCACGTGGCGCGGCTCACGCCGGAGATCTGGCAGCACCATGACGAGGGCACGCGGGGCGGGTGGGTCTCCGAGGACGAGGAGGGTTCCCGGCAGACGCGGCCCTTCCAGGGGTCGTGCATCTTCCAGAACCGTCCGGGGTTCCCGGGCGGGGCCGGCTGCTCGCTGCACATCCTGGCGCTGAAGGAGGGGCGGGAGCCGCTGGAGACCAAGCCGGACGTGTGCTGGCAGCTGCCGATCCGGCGGACGTACGACTGGATCGACCGGCCGGACGACACGCGGGTGCTCCAGGTGTCCATCGGGGAGTACGACCGCCGGGGCTGGGGGCCGGGCGGGCACGACCTGCACTGGTGGTGCACCTCGGCGACGTCGGCCCACGGCGCGGGCGAGCCCGTGTACGTGTCCTACCGGGCCGAGCTGACGGAGCTGATGGGCAAGGCGGGGTACGACCGTCTGGTCGAGCTGTGCGAAGCGCGGCTGGCCTCGCAGTTGCCCCTGCTGGCACCCCACCCGGCCGACCCGGAAGTTTCGTAACGCCCTCTCCCACCCACCACCCACCCGACTCGCTCGGCTGAAAGGCTCCGTCTTCCCGGCTCCTGCCTAGCTGTCCGTCGGGGTCGGAGTCTCGGTATCGGTCGGCGTGGGCGTCGGGGTCGGGGAGTCGGAGGGGGGCGGCGTGGTCGGGGTCTGCGTCGGGTCCGTCGGCGGTGGGGACTGCGTGGCGGGGGGCTCGGTGGGCGGTGTGCTCGGCGGGGGCGGCGGGGGTGTCGGCGAGGTGGGGGGCGGGGTCGGGCGGCTCGGTGCCGTGCCGTAGCCGTCGATCGTGACGACCGCGCCCGCCGGCGCCACCGCCACCTGCGCGTGCCAGTGGCCGGACGGCTCGCGCAGATGGTCGACGTACACCTTGACCGTCAACGTCCGGCCGGGCTCCAGCGTTCCGGAGGACCGGCTGAAGTAGAGCCAGCCGGCCGACGTGGACACCGACCAGCGGACCGCGGACGCGCCGGACGCCGTGAGGGTGATCAGGGTCGTGTCGCCGTCGTTGGCGGCGCTGACTTCGAGCTGTCCCGCGCCCTTGCGGCCCTTGCCGCCGACGCTGACGACCTCCACCGAGACGTCGGCCTTGCCGTCCTTGCCCAGGCGGACGCCCGGCTTCACGCTGGCGTTCCCCGCGTTCTCGTATCCGCCGGAGGTGTCGCCGCCGAGCGCCTCGGGACCCTGCGCCTCCCGCGCGGTCGCCGAGCGCCCGTCGTCCTCCCCGGCCGGACCGCCCCGGTAGGCGGCCCAGAGGGCGAGCACCGGCGCGGCGACCACCGTGGCGACGACGGTCGTCGTGACCGCCCGCGCGCGGATGCGGTCGCGGCGGGCCGCGCGGTCCTTGGGGTCCATCGGGAAGCCTCGCCGGTCGAAGCGCGGTACGGCCGCGCCCCGCGCGCGCGGGTGGCGTGCCAGGGCCGCGCGTGGGGCTTCCAGGACGGGCAGCTCGGCCGGGGTGACCGTGGCGCCGGGCCAGTGGCCGGGGACCGCGCGCTCGGCGGTGCGGCGGCAGCGCGGACAGTCGTCGACGTGCCGGACCAGCTCGCGGCGCAGGGCCGTGCTGAGGACCAGCCGGTTGTCGCCGGTGAGGTGGGCCACGCTCGGACAGCCGCCCGTCTCGACCACGGCGAGGGCCGCGCGCGTGCGCTCGACCTCGCAGGCGGCGGAGGCGAGCAGCTCCCGGGCGGCGGCGGGCTCCATGCCGAGGACGGCGGCGACCTCGTGGGTGGCGAGGTGGTGCCGGACGGCGAGTTCCAGGGCCTCACGCTGCTCGGGCGTGGTGCCGGCGGCCTCCGGCCAGGCCAGCAGCGCGAGTTCCCGGCGCCGCTGCTCCTGGACCTCCGCGGGGAGGGCGGCTGACGCGGGCGGCTCCTCGCCGGCGGGCCGGACGGATCCGGCGGCCCCGGCGGCCTGTGCCGACCCGGCGGACACACCGGCCCAGGAAGGCCCCTCGGTCCCCGCGCTCCCGCCGGCCGCGGAGCCGGGCGCCCAGGACGTCCCGGCGGCGCCCGGCGTTCCCGGGGCCCCGGCGTCCCAGGCGGTGCCGGTCGGCCCGGCGCCGCCCCTTGGGCTTCCGTTCCCGGCGGCTCCGGACGCCCTCCGGCCGCCCCCGTCCGCCCCTTTCCCGGCGCCCCCCGCTCCACCACGCACCGCCCCGCCACGCCCCGCCGCGTGCGTGGCCTGACGTTTCTGCTTGGCCTCGGCCAGCTTGCGCAGGCAGGCCCAGCGGGCCAGGGCGTACAGCCAGGCCCTGCGGTCGCCGGGGGCCCCGGGGGCGCGGTGGCCGCGCCGTTCGGCCAGGGCGAGCACGTCGCCGAGGGCGGCGGTGGCCGTGTCGTGGTCGCACAGGACGGACAGGCAGTAGGTGAACAGGCCGTCCAGGTACGGCTCGTAGCGCGCCGGCGTGCGCTGGGCGACGGTGCGCGCGGCGGCGCGGTCGCGCGCTTCCTTCTCCTCACGGTTCTCGCGCGCTTCGCGTCGTGCGTCACGGGGCTCACGTGCCCCGCGATGCGCCCGGTGCGCGCCTGTCGTGCGGGTGGTCGTCTCCGGACTGCTGCTCATCACCCGTGCGACCGTAGGCGGCGGCGGAGTGCCCCTTCCGGCACCTTGAGCACTTTTAATCCGTACGGGTGAAACGATCCCTCATAAGGGGACAGGAACCCTTTATTCCGCGGCTGGATCCCGGTGGTCGGTGGCCGAGAAGGGTTCACCCACACGTGCTCCCCTCTCTACTTCACCCTTCTTCGCCCTCCTTCACCCGCCTTCACCCTCCTTCACCCCCGACCGCCGACCCGGTTGTCAGTGCCCCGGGCTACGGTTTCCGCATGGCTGCCCGTACCAAGACGACCAAGGACCGCCCGTCCTACCGCTGCACCGAGTGCGGCTGGCAGACGGCCAAGTGGCTCGGCCGCTGCCCGGAGTGCCAGGCCTGGGGCACGGTCGAGGAGTACGGCGCGCCCGCGGTGCGGACCACCACACCGGGCCGGGTGACCACTTCCGCGCTGCCCATCGGCCAGGTCGACGGCCGGCAGGCCACCGCCCGCTCGACCGGCGTGCCGGAGCTGGACCGGGTGCTCGGCGGCGGCCTGGTGCCGGGGGCGGTCGTCCTGCTCGCGGGCGAACCCGGTGTCGGCAAGTCCACCCTGCTGCTGGACGTGGCCGCCAAGGCGGCCGGCGCCGAGCACCCCACCCTCTACGTGACCGGCGAGGAGTCGGCGAGCCAGGTGCGGCTGCGCGCCGACCGCATCGGCGCGCTCCACGACCACCTCTACCTGGCCGCCGAGACCGACCTGTCCGCCGTCCTCGGCCACCTGGACGAGGTCAAGCCCTCCCTGCTGATCCTGGACTCGGTGCAGACGGTGGCCTCCCCGGAGATCGAGGGCGCCCCCGGCGGCATGGCCCAGGTCCGCGAGGTGGCGGGCGCGCTGATCCGGGCGTCCAAAGAACGGGGCATGTCCACGCTGCTCGTGGGCCACGTCACGAAGGACGGCGCCATCGCCGGCCCCCGCCTGCTGGAGCACCTGGTGGACGTGGTGCTGCACTTCGAGGGCGACCGGCACGCGCGCCTGCGCCTGGTCCGGGGCGTGAAGAACCGCTACGGGGCGACGGACGAGGTCGGCTGCTTCGAACTGCACGACGAGGGCATCACGGGCCTCGCCGACCCCAGCGGCCTGTTCCTGACCCGCCGGGCCGAGCCGGTCCCGGGCACCTGCCTGACCGTCACCCTGGAGGGCCGCCGTCCGCTGGTGGCCGAGGTGCAGGCGCTGACCGTCGACTCGCAGATCCCCTCCCCGCGCCGCACGACGTCCGGCCTGGAGACCTCGCGCGTGTCCATGATGCTGGCCGTCCTGGAGCAGCGCGGCCGGATCAGCGCGCTCGGCAAGCGGGACATCTACTCGGCGACGGTCGGCGGCGTGAAGCTGTCGGAGCCCGCCGCCGACCTCGCCATCGCGCTCGCCCTGGCCTCCGCCGCCAGCGACACCCCGCTGCCGAAGAACCTGGTGGCGATCGGCGAGGTGGGGCTCGCGGGCGAGGTCAGACGGGTCACGGGCGTGCAGCGCAGGCTCGCCGAGGCGCACCGGCTGGGCTTCACGCACGCGCTCGTACCGACCGATCCGGGAAAGGTGCCGCCCGGCATGAAGGTCCTGGAAGTCGCCGACATGGGCGACGCGCTCCGGGTCCTGCCGCGCTCCCGTCGCCGAGAGGCCCCACGGGAGGCGGAGGACCGCCGGTAGACTTTGCCCAGGTCTCGCCCGTCCGTACGAACCGAGTGCGGCTGCGGGAGCGCGTCAGAACCTGCGACCGGAGGAGTGCAGTGGCAGCCAACGACCGGGCAGCAGCTCCCGGAAAGTCCGGTGGGAGTGCCGGTTCCGATGGCCTGATGCGCGCCTCGCTGAGTGCCGTGGCACCCGGTACGGCCTTGCGTGACGGCCTGGAGCGGGTCCTGCGCGGCAACACCGGCGGGCTGATCGTCCTCGGCTCCGACAAGACGGTCGAGGCGATGTGCACGGGCGGCTTCGTGCTGGACGTCGAGTTCACCGCGACCCGGCTGCGGGAGCTGTGCAAGCTGGACGGCGGCATCGTGCTGTCGTCGGACCTGTCGAAGATCCTGCGCGCCGGCGTCCAGCTGGTCCCGGACCCGACGATCCCGACCGAGGAGACGGGCACGCGGCACCGCACGGCGGACCGCGTGAGCAAGCAGGTCGGCTTCCCCGTGGTCTCCGTCTCCCAGTCGATGCGGCTGATCGCCCTCTACGTGGACGGCCAGCGGCGCGTCCTGGAGGACTCGGCGGCGATCCTGTCCCGCGCGAACCAGGCGCTGGCGACCCTGGAGCGGTACAAGCTCCGGCTGGACGAGGTCGCGGGCACGCTGTCGGCGCTGGAGATCGAGGACCTGGTCACGGTCCGGGACGTGTCGGCGGTCGCGCAGCGGCTGGAGATGGTCCGCCGTATCGCCACCGAGATCGCCGAGTACGTGGTAGAGCTGGGCACGGACGGCCGTCTCCTCGCCCTTCAGCTCGAGGAGTTGATCGCCGGGGTCGAGCCCGACCGCGAGCTGGTCGTCCGCGACTACGTCCCCGAGCCGACGGCGAAGCGGTCCCGCACGGTCGACGAGGCGCTGGCCGAGCTGGACGCGCTGACCCACGCGGAGCTGCTCGAACTCGGCACGGTGGCGCGGGCGCTGGGCTACACGGGCTCTCCCGAGACGCTCGACTCGGCGGTGTCCCCGCGCGGGTTCCGGCTGCTGGCCAAGGTGCCGCGGCTGCCGGGCGCCATCATCGACCGGCTCGTGGAGCATTTCGGGGGCCTGCAGAAGCTGCTCGCCGCGAGCGTCGACGACCTGCAGACCGTGGACGGGGTCGGCGAGGCCCGCGCGCGGAGCGTGCGGGAGGGTCTGTCGCGGCTGGCTGAGTCGTCGATCCTGGAGCGCTACGTCTGATTCCGGGGCCGGGCGCCTACCAGCCCGGTGCCGGATGCCGTAGGGCGACCGCGTGGGGGGCGTTCGCCCGACGAGACACCCGTCCTCAGTCCGCCGACAGCACGAACGACGCCTGGGCCTTTCCGAACCCCGGGGTCCTGGCCTCCAGCAGGTACGTGCCCGGCTTCGCCGAACCCCCGGAGGGCGTCGCGCAGTGGGCCGCGCTCGGTGTGCGGTCCCACTTCACGGTGTAGGTGATGCTCTGGCCGGCGGGCACCCGGAACACCAGGCTGCCGGCGCCCTTGGGGCAGTCGGCCGAGGACCAGAACGTGTCGTCGCCGTCCGCCGGTGTGACCGTCAACACCGCGTTCTTCGGGCCCAGATCGACCTTGCAGTCGGCCGACGAGCTGTTCTTGGCGGTGAGTTCGAAGGTCGGTGTCTGGTCCGGCGAGTAGGAGTTGTGCACACTGCGCAGGCTCAACGCCACCGCTCCGGCCGTGCAGTCGGGCAGCGTGGAGGACGCCGGAAGCGCGTCGCCCGTACCGACGGCGCCGCCGCCGGACGCCGCACCCGAGCCGCCACCGCTGCCCGAGGAGCCGCCGGCCGAACCGCCGTCCCCGCCGTCTCCCCCGTTGCCGCCGGAAGCGGAACCGGAGCCGGAACCAGAACCGGAGCCGCTGCCGCTGGAGTCCCCGCCGCCCGACTCGTCGCGTCCACCGGGGTGTTGGGTGATGGCGGAACCGGACTCGCTCGGTCCGGGCGTGATGGTGTGCGTGGGATTCTTGCCGTTGGACCCGTCCGCGCTCTTCCTGCCGCCCCCGCCGCCGGCGGTGACGATCCACGTGATCACCAGCGCCAACAGGGCGACGACGGACAGCAGTACGGCCCTCCGACGCCAGTAGATGGAGGAGGGAAGCGGCCCGACCGGATTGCGCAGAGATCCCACGGCGCAAACTGTACGAGAGATCGCCGCGCTTGCTTGCGCCACCCGCCGCGCCGGCGCCAACTTTTCCGGATCATCATCCCGGTAACTACCGCGGACGGCACGGTTCTTCATGTTCCGCCACGCTGAGTGACGGCGCCGTCACCCATCGGGCCCGCCAACCCGTGGCAGGATCGGAAGGGCCATGACTGAGAAGCTGCACGCCCCCGTGATCGCCTGGTTCGACGCCCACGCCCGCGACCTCCCCTGGCGCCGCCCGGAGGCGGGTCCGTGGGGCGTGATGGTCAGCGAGTTCATGCTCCAGCAGACCCCGGTGAGCCGGGTGCTGCCCGTCTACGAGGAGTGGCTGGCCCGCTGGCCGCGTCCGGCCGACCTGGCGAAGGAGGCGCCCGGTGAGGCGGTGCGCGCCTGGGGCCGGCTCGGCTACCCGCGCCGCGCCCTGCGGCTGCACGGTGCCGCGGTCGCCATAACGGAACGGCACGGCGGCGACGTGCCGACGGATCACGCCCAGCTGCTCGCGCTGCCCGGCATCGGTGAGTACACGGCCGCCGCGGTGGCCTCGTTCGCGTACGGGCAGCGGCACGCGGTGCTGGACACCAATGTGCGCCGGGTGCTCGCGCGGGCGGTGACCGGGGTGCAGTACCCGCCGAACGCGACCACGGCCGCCGAGCGGCGCCTGGCGCGGGAGCTGCTGCCGGAGGACGAGCGGACCGCCGCGCGCTGGGCCGCCGCCTCCATGGAGCTGGGCGCGCTGGTGTGCACGGCGAAGAACGAGGGGTGCCCGCGGTGCCCGATCGCCGCGCAGTGCGCCTGGCTGCTCGCGGGCAAGCCGGAGCACGCGGGGCCGCCGCGCCGCGGGCAGACGTACGCCGGTACGGACCGGCAGGTGCGCGGCAAGCTGCTGGCCGTGCTGCGCGAGGCGCACGCGCCGGTGCCGCAGGCGGTGCTGGACCGGGTGTGGCACGAGCCGGTGCAGCGGGCGCGCGCGCTCGACGGGCTGGTCGCGGACGGTCTGGTGGAGCCGCTTCCGGGTGGCCTCTACCGGCTGCCGCTCGGCTGACGCACAGCCAAGTCACAGTCACCGGGTGTCCGTTACCGAGACGACGGACGGACCGGGGGGCAAATCGCCCCATAATGGCGCAAATACCTCGCTCGCTCTACCCCGTTCCCCTGTCCGTTACACAACCGACGGATAGCCGATTGCCAGCCGCAGGCTGGTCCGCACAGCCTCGTGACAACCACTCCGTAGCTTCTTCTGCGTGCCCGGCGGACCACCGGGCTCGGGGAGAGCGGGACTTCGGGCAAGAGCCGGAAGCACAACGGGGAACGGAGGCGGTTGATCATGGCCCAGGGCGAGGTGCTCGAATTCGAGGAGTACGTCCGCAGCCGGCAGGACGCGCTGCTGCGCAGCGCCCGTCGGCTGGTCCCGGACCCGGTCGACGCCCAGGACCTGCTGCAGACGGCGCTGGTGCGGACGTACGGCCGCTGGGAGGGCATCGCCGACAAGCGGCTCGCCGACGCCTACCTGCGCCGAGTCATGATCAACACGCGGACCGAGTGGTGGCGCGCGCGCAAGCTGGAAGAGGTGCCGACCGAGCAGCTGCCGGACGCCCGCGTGGAGGACTCCACCGAGCAGCACGCCGACCGGGCTCTGCTGATGGACGTCATGAAGGTGCTCGCACCGAAGCAGCGCAGTGTCGTGGTGCTGCGACACTGGGAGCAGATGTCCACTGAGGAGACGGCCGCTGCCCTCGGCATGTCGGCCGGTACGGTCAAGAGCACGCTGCACCGGGCGCTCGCCCGGCTCCGTGAGGAGCTGGAGGCCCGCGATCTGGACGCACGCGCTCTGGAGCGTGAGGAGCGGGAGCGTTGCGCGGCCTGACCGGGGCCGGGCCCGACCGGGCCCGACGCAGTACACAGGCGGTGATCGCGGTGGGGGCCGCGCTCGCCGCCCTCGCCCTTTTCCTCGCCGCGTGCGGCAGCGGGGGCACGGGGGCGCGGGACGAGGGCCCGGCACACGCCTCGGCGATGGCCGGGGCCGTCGCCTCCCCCTCCCCCAGCCCGTCCGAGAACTACCGGCGGGTGGACCCCGTCGCGCTGGTCAAGGGCGATCCCGAGGTGTCACCGGCGGTCAAGCGGGAGCTGAAACCGTGCAACGGCGATGAGTACCCGGTCGACGTCTCCTACGGCAATCTGACCGGAGCACCCGTGGACGACGTCGTCATCAACGTGCTGACCTGCGCCGACGCGGTCGGCATCGGCTCGTATGTGTACCGGGACGACAGCGGCTCGTTCCGGAACGTCTTCAAGAGCGAGGAGTCCCCGGTCTACGCGGAGATCGACCAGGGAGTCCTGTCGGTGACCCGGCAGTACTACGAGAAGGGCGACCCGATCTCCAGCCCGTCCGGTGAGATCGTGACCCCGTACACCTGGAAGGCGGGACGGTTCGCCCAGGGCAAGCCCACGCGCAACGAGTACAGCAAGTCCGCCGGCGGGGGGCCGACGCCCGTACCGGACAGCTGACCGCCCCGCCCGCACCCCTGACCGCCACACCTACCCCACGAGGACTGAGAGCACCGGGATGGCAGACCAGACCCACGTCCTGTTCGTCGAGGACGACGACGTCATCCGCGAGGCCACCCAGCTGGCCCTGGAGCGGGACGGCTTCGCGGTCACCGCGATGCCCGACGGGCTGTCGGGCCTGGAGGCGTTCCGGGCGAACCGCCCCGACATCGCGCTGCTGGACGTCATGGTGCCGGGCCTGGACGGCGTCAGCCTGTGCCGCCGGATCCGCGACGAGTCGACCGTACCGGTGATCATGCTGTCGGCGCGCGCCGACTCCATCGACGTCGTCCTGGGTCTGGAGGCGGGCGCCGACGACTACGTGACCAAGCCCTTCGACGGTGCCGTGCTGGTCGCCCGGATCCGCGCCGTGCTGCGCCGCTTCGGGCACGCCGGCGGAGCCGCGCAGACGGAGGAGGACGCGTCGACGGCCGGTGGCGGCACGCTCGCCTTCGGGGACCTGGAGATCGACACGGACGGCATGGAGGTGCGCCGGGCCGGGCAGCCGGTGGCGCTGACGCCGACCGAGATGCGGCTGCTGCTGGAGTTCTCCGCCGCGCCGGGCACCGTGCTCTCCCGCGACAAGCTGCTGGAGCGGGTGTGGGACTACGGCTGGGGCGGCGACACCCGGGTCGTGGACGTGCACGTGCAGCGGCTGCGGCAGAAGATCGGCCAGGACCGGATCGAGACGGTCCGCGGCTTCGGCTACAAACTGAAGGCCTGAGCGGAGCGGCGGCATGCGGGGGATTCTGCGGCACCCGGTCCGGCGCATGGAGCGCGCGGGCCTGCGCACCGGCCTCAGGTGGAAGGTCAGCGCGGCCATCGCGCTGGTGGCCGGGCTGGTGGCGATCGTACTGAGCCTGGTCGTGCACAACGCGGCCCGCGTCTCGATGCTGGACAACGCACGCGAACTGGCCAACGACCGGGTCCTGATGGCCCAGCGCAACTACGAGCTGAACCGGGGACCCGTCTTCCCCTACGTCAAGGTCGACGACCCGGAACTGCCGGCCGCGCTGCGCGAGAAGGTCGAGCGGGGCCGCCGGGCGAGCGATGTCTCCGAGCACCACGGGGTGGCGGACATCTGGGCGGCCGTGCCGGTGAAGGACGGGCATGTGCTGTCCCTGCACAGCCATCTGCCCAACCGCAGCACCGACATGCTGCAGGACCTGGACCAGGCCCTGATCATCGGCTCGGTCGCCGTCGTGCTCGGCGGCAGCGCGCTGGGCGTGCTGATCGGCGGGCAGCTGTCCCGCCGGCTGCGCAAGGCGGCGGCCGCCGCGAACCAGGCCGCGGCCGGCGAGACCGACGTCCGGGTGCAGGAGGCCATCGGCGGGGTCGTACGGGACGAGACCGACGAACTCGCGCGCGCGGTGGACGCCATGGCGGACGCGCTGCGGCAGCGTCTGGAGGCCGAGCGCCGGGTGACCGCGGACATCGCGCACGAGCTGCGCACCCCGGTGACGGGGCTGCTGACGGCCGCCGAGCTGCTGCCGCCCGGCCGGCCCACGGAACTGGTCCTGGACCGGGCCAAGGCCATGCGCACCCTGGTCGAGGACGTCCTGGAGGTGGCCCGGCTGGACGGGGCCTCGGAGCGGGCGGAGCTCCAGGACATCATGCTCGGCGAGTTCGTCACGCGCCGGGTGGCGGCCAAGGATCCGGACATCGCCGTACGGGTGGTGCACGAGTCGGAGGTCACCACCGACCCGCGGCGGCTGGAGCGGGTGCTGTTCAACCTGCTCGCCAACGCGGCCCGGCACGGCCGGCCACCGGTCGAGGTCACCGTGGAGGGGCGGGTCATCCGGGTCCGCGACCACGGGCCCGGCTTCCCGGACGAGCTGCTCGCCGAGGGGCCGAGCCGGTTCCGCACCGGCAGCAAGGACCGCGCCGGACAGGGCCACGGCCTCGGCCTGACCATCGCCGCGGGCCAGGCGCGGGTGCTGGGCGCCCGGCTGACGTTCCGCAACATACGGCCGGCGGGAGCGCCCGCCGGCGTTCGCGCGGAGGGTGCGGTGGCCGTCCTGTGGCTGCCGGAGCACGCCCCGACCAACACGGGCAGCTATCCGATGCTGCCCGCGTCCGGCGGCGCCTGAGACCTGTCGTTCGGACCGGCTCGCGGAAAGACCGGGACGGCCCGGCGAGGACCGGCCGCCCGGCGCGGCGTCCGGGTGGTCAGGTGCTCGCCACCACCAGTTCCTCCGCTCTCGACGGCCGCAGCCCGTCCGGCCGTCCGGCGAAGTACCGGCGGGCGAGTTCCTCCGCCGGTACGTGGCGGGCCTCGCGGAACCCGGCCTCGCGGGTCAGGGCCACCATCCGCTGAGGCGTGAAGTAACCGAGGAACGGGGTGCCGGAGGCGCGCGCACCCCGCTCCGCCGCCTCGTGGAAGGGCCGCAGCTCCGGCTCGACGTCCTCGGCCGGCCGCAGGAACGTGGTGGCGAGCGTGGAGCCCGGCGCGAGCGTCGCGACCTGCCGGAAGCTCGCGGTGATGGCGTCCCGCGTGAGGTACATGGTCACGCCGGTGCAGGCGACGACCGCCGGGCGGCCCGGGTCGAGACCGGCCGCGAGCAGCCGCCCCCACCAGTCCGCCTCGAAGTCGACCGGCACCAGCCGCAGCCAGTCGGGCACCTCGTAGCCGAGCGCGGCGAGCCGGCGCCGCTTCCACTCCTGCGGCCCGGGCCGGTCCGCCTCGAACACCCGCAGCCTCGCGGCGATCTCCGGCCGGCGCTGGGCGAACGTGTCCAGCCCGGCGCCGAGGACGACGTACTGGTCGACGCCCCGCGCGGCCTGCTCCACGACGAGGTCCTCGACGAACCGGGCGCGGGCCGCGATGGACGCCCGCACCGGCCGGGTGTCCCGCTCGTCCATGTCGGGGCGGGACCGCCAGTCGTCGCCGGGGTCCGCCAGGCGCAGCCCGATCTCGTCCTCGATGACGTGCGGCGGCGGATCGGCCCGGACGTGCAGCGCCCGCCACAGGGCTACCCGCACCGCCGTGTGGTCGGGCAGCACGGCCGGCTCCGCGGTCACCCGAAGTCCTTGGAGAAGTCCAGCTCCTCGCTGCGCTCGGTCAGCGAGTACCAGTTGCCGCTGTCGTCGCGGAAGATCGCCTCGATGCCGTACGGCCGCTCCTTCGGCTCCTGGATGAACTCCACCCCCCGTGCCTTGAAGGTCTCGTAGTCGGCCCGGCAGTCGTCCGTGTGGAACGCCCCGGCGCCCAGCACTCCCTTGGCGACCAGCTTCTTCATCGCCTCGGCGGACTCCGGGTCCAGGCCGTCCAGGCTCATCAGGGCCAGCTCCAGGTCGGGCTGGTCCTTGGCGCCGACGGTGATCCAGTGCATGTGGCCGAGGGCGAGGTCGGTGCGCACCTCGAAGCCGAGCTTCTCGGTGAAGAAGGCCTTCGTCCGCTGCTGGTCGGTGGTCCACACGGTGCTGATGGCCAGGCCCTTGATCATGGCTGCGCTCTCCTGTCGCGAGGCTGTTGTTCCTGCTCGTCACCGTAGGCAGGACCGGGCGCGGGGCGCTTCTTCGATGTTGCGGTGTTGAAACCGCCGGCCCAGAGCATGGCGTAGCAGCCGGGTATGAGGGCGGCGCCGCGGCCGACGTGCCGCGCGCGGTACTCGCTCGGCGTGAGCCCCGTGCGGGCCTTGAAGCGGGCGGAGAACGTGCCGAGGCTGCTGAAGCCGACCAGGGTGCAGATCTCGGTCACCGTGAGGTTGACGGTGCGCAGCATCTCCTCGGCGCGCTCGATCCGCCGGTGGGTGAGGTACTGGCCGGGCGCCTCGCCGTACGCCTCCTTGAAGGCGCGCAGGAAGTGGTACCGGGAGTACCCGGCGTGCGCCGCCACCACGTCCAGGTCGAGGCCGGGGTCGGCCCAGTCCCGGTCCATGGCGTCCTTCGCCAGACGCAGGCGGCGGATTTTGTCCATGGGCCGATGGTGACACGGGGGTCTGACATCGGGGCCGGCACGGAGACGGCCGAAGGCCCCGGCGCTGCGGACACGCACCGGGGCCTTCGGGCTCAGGCGGACTCAGACGGCCTCGACCACGGCCACCGGCGCCGCCTCGGCACCCTCCGGGGCGGCCTTCGGGCCGCCCTTCAGCGGCACCTCCTTGACGAACAGCGCCGCGATCAGCACCAGCACCGAGACCGCCGCGCCGAGCAGGAAGGCGGCGTGGGTGCCCGAGGACACCGCGTGCTGGTAGGCCTCGCGGACCACCGCCGGGAGCTTCTCCAGGCTCTTCGCGTCCAGCTGCGCCGACTTCTCGGTGATGTTCTTGCCCGCCGCGCCGGTCCGCTCGGCCATGACGTCCTGGACGCGGTGGTTGAACAGGGCACCCATGATGGCCACGCCGAAGGAGGAGCCCAGCGTGCGGAACAGGGTCGTCGAGGAGGACGCCACACCCATGTCCTTCATCTGGACGCTGTTCTGCGCGACCAGCATGGTGATCTGCATCAGGCAGCCCATGCCCGCGCCGACCACGGCCATGTAGACACCGGAGGTCAGACGGGTCGTCTCGGTGTCCATCAGGGACAGCAGGTACAGGCCGACGGTCATCAGAACGCCGCCGACGATCGGGAAGATCTTGTACCGGCCGCTGCTGGTGGTGACCCGCCCGGCGACCATCGAGGTCACGAGCATCGCGCCGAGCATCGGCAGGAGCAGCAGTCCGGAGTTGGTGGCGGAGGCGCCCTGCACGGCCTGCTGGTACAGCGGCAGGAAGAGGGTGGCGCCGAACATCACGAAGCCGGTGATGAAGCCGATGACCGACATCAGGGTGAAGTTGCGGCTCTTGAAGATGTGCAGCGGCACGACCGGCTCGGCGGCCTTGGTCTGCCAGAACACGAACCCGACCAGCGCGGCCACGCCGATGCCGGTCAGCTCCATGATCCGCGCGGACGCCCAGGCGTACTCGGTGCCGCCCCAGGTGGTGACCAGCACGATGGAGGTGATACCGACGGTCAGCAGCAGCACGCCGAGGTAGTCGATGCCCGCCTTGGACCGCTTCTTCGGCAGGTGCAGTACGGCGGTGACGAGCGCGAGGGCGACCGCGCCGAGCGGCAGGTTGATGTAGAACGCCCAGCGCCAGCCCCAGTTGTCGGTGATGGTGCCGCCGACGAGCGGACCGCCGATCATCGCCAGCGCCATCACGCCGGCCATCATGCCCTGGTACTTGCCCCGCTCCCGCGGCGGGATCAGGTCGCCGATGATCGCCATGACGCCGACCATCAGGCCGCCGGCGCCCAGGCCCTGCACGGCCCGGAAGCCGATCAGCTGGCCCATGTCCTGGGCCATGCCGCTCAGCGCCGAGCCGGCAAGGAAGATCACGATCGAGCTGAGGAAGGCGCCCTTGCGCCCGTACATGTCGCCGATCTTGCCCCAGATCGGGGTGGAGGCCGCGGTGGCCAGGGTGTACCCGGTCACCACCCAGGAGAGGTGCTCCAGGCCGCCCAGTTCACCGACGATCGTCGGCATCGCCGTGCCGACGATCATGTTGTCCAGCATCGCGAGCATCATCGCGATCATCAGTGCGAGCAGCACCACCCGCACACTCCGGGGCTGTTTGCCCTCGGCCGCACTCTGGGGCTGTCCGCCCTCCGCCACGACACTTTCGACCGTGTCCGCCATCGTCTTCCCATTCCCCCTGCGGCAGCTACTTACTTGCCGCCCGGCTAGTTACTACACTGCGGAAGGTAGACCCGCAACTAGCCGGTCGTCAAGTAAGTTTTCGCGGGAGCGCGAGGAGTACGAGGATGGGCCTCACCATGGACGGCACCAAGCAGCAGCGCCGCGGCAACACCCGCCAGCGCATCCAGGACGTGGCGCTCGAACTCTTCGCCGAGCAGGGCTACGAGAAGACCTCCCTGCGGGAGATCGCCGAGCGCCTCGACGTGACGAAGGCGGCCCTGTATTACCACTTCAAGACCAAGGAAGAGATCATCGTCAGTCTCTTCGCGGATCTGACGCAGCCGATCGAGGACCTGATCGAGTGGGGCGGGCGGCAGCCGCACACCCTGGAGACCAAGCAGGAGATCGTCCGCCGCTACAGCGAGGCGCTGGCCGGCGCGGAACCGCTGTTCCGCTTCATGCAGGAGAACCAGGCGACGGTCCGGGAACTGCGCATCGGCGACACCTTCAAGGACCGGATGCGCGGCCTGCGCGACATCCTCATCGATCCGGAGGCGGAGCTGGTCGACCAGGTCCGCTCGGTCAGCGCGATGTTCACGCTGCACGCCGGGATGTTCGTGATGCAGGACCTCGAAGGCGACTCCGAGAAGAAGCGGGAAGCCGTTCTCGAAGTCGCCTTGGACCTCATCGCGCAGGCGCACGAGCACGCCCGCGAGAAGGACTAGGGTCTTTTCGTTTGGATCAGCCCGGCACGATCCGAAACGAGTGGCCCTGGGTCAGACCTTCACGCCGTGGGCGCGCAGGAACGTGACCGGGTCGATGCCGGAGCCGTAGTTCGGGGTCGTACGGATCTCGAAGTGCAGGTGCGGACCGGTGGAGTTGCCGGTGGAGCCGGACAGCGCGATGTGCTGGCCGGTGCGGACGACCTGGCCGATCCGGACGTCGACCCGGGACAGGTGCGCGTACTGCGAGTAGGTGCCGTTGCCGTGCTTGATGACGATGGCGTTGCCGTACGCAGGGCCGTCACCGGCGCCGTTGGGGCCGGCCTTGACGACGGTGCCGCCGTGCGCGGCGACGACCTCGGTGCCGGTCGGCACGGCGAAGTCCTGGCCGCTGTGCTTGTGCGCCCAGTGGTTGCCGGCCTGTGCGAAGCCCGCCGAGAGCGTGTACTTCTTCACCGGGTCGACCCAGGAGCCGGCGGACGCGGTGGCGGCGCTCGCGACCCCGGTGCCCAGCACGGCCGTGGCGCCGAGTCCGGCAGCCAGGACGGTCACACGGGCGCGGAGCGAGGACGTACGGGAAGAACGGGACGTGAAGCGCTGGAACATCTGGACCTCGTGAACTCGGGGACTCTTCTGCCACCCGGCGTACAGACGTCCATGGAGACGTTTCACCGAAGCGGCCATCCCTTGGTAACCGAGCACCCCATCAAGCCCAAAACGCCCCAAGTACGGCATCCAGTAGTAGACGCCGCTAAAGCCACCCACTTTCTTGACAACCGCGCTCCCCGGCCCGCACGGCCCTGACAACGCAGTTCTCCACGACGGACCGGCGGGGCAAAAGTCCCTTTTTAGTCGCTTTTGCCCGTCTGACACATCCCACTATCACTGCTAGTACCGGACATTTCGCCTGTGCCGCATATCACCGGCACCCCTTGTCGGCGAATGCAGAAATGTGACGCAGGCCTCTAGGCACCTACCGTCCAGTAACCCTACGGTTCCCCTCGCGCCATCCTCGCCTCAGATCATGCCCCTGACATTCAGAGACGCGAGAGGACCCCTGATGACCAGACGCCCCTGGGCGCGCCGCATCTCCGTGACCGCCGTCTCCGCGGCGGCCCTGGCCGCACTGGCCGCTCCGGCCGCGACAGCCGCCCCGGCCGAGGCAGCGGCCTCCTCCTCCGCCAAGGTCGACCACGCCACCTGGCAGAAGGACTGCCAGGCGGTCATGGACCAGGCCCTCCCGTACCTGAAGGACCGCATCGCCGCCGCCGGGCCCGGCGAGAAGCAGGCGATCGTCTTCGACATCGACAACACGACGCTGGAGACCGACTTCGGCTTCAGCTACCCCCAGCCGGCCAACCGCCCCGTCCTGGACGTCGCCCGCTACGCCCAGGAGCACGGCGTCTCCCTCTTCTTCGTCACCGCCCGCCCCGGCGTCCTGTACTGGCCCACCGAGTACAACCTCGAACACGACGGCTACGACGTCTCCGGTCTGCGTGTCCGCGGCCTGGTCGACCTCTTCAGGGACGTCGCCGCCTACAAGACCGCCCAGCGCGCCGACATCGAGAACGACGGCTACACGATCATCGCGAACATCGGCAACAACGCCACGGACCTCTCCGGCGGCCACGCCGAGAAGACCTTCAAACTGCCCGACTACGACGGACAGCTGTCGTAGGACAAGCGGTACGCGGCTCACCGGCCCGCTGCTGACGGCGGGCCAGGGGGCCGGAGCCCCCAGGGCCTCGGCGTCTCCGCTACGGGCCGTAGCTCGGCACACCGGGAACGCCGAAGGGGCCGGTGCCCGAAGGCACCGGCCCCTCAGTCCGGCTGAACCGCCGGAGGCTGACGCTTACTCCTTGCTCAGGTTGGGCCCAGCCCCACCCGCGGCCTGCTCGATCGGCGGGACGTCCGGCAGCGCCGACTTCTCCTCACCCCGGAAGGTGAAGGTGGCGGCGTCGCCCTCGCCCTCGGTGTCCACGACCACGATGTGACCGGGGCGCAGCTCGCCGAAGAGGATCTTCTCCGAGAGCGTGTCCTCGATCTCGCGCTGGATCGTGCGGCGCAGCGGCCGGGCGCCCAGCACCGGGTCGTAACCCTTCTTGGACAGCAGCTCCTTCGCGGACTGGGAGAGCTCGATGCCCATGTCCCGGTCCTTCAGGCGCTCGTCCACCTTGCTGATCATCAGGTCGACGATCCGCAGGATGTCCTCCTGCGTCAGCTGCGGGAAGACGACCACGTCGTCGACGCGGTTGAGGAACTCGGGCCGGAAGTGCTGCTTCAGCTCGTCCGACACCTTGTTCTTCATGCGCTCGTAGTTGGTCTTCGTGTCACCCGCGGCGGCGAAGCCGAGGTTGAAGCCCTTGGAGATGTCCCGGGTGCCGAGGTTGGTCGTCATGATGATGACCGTGTTCTTGAAGTCCACGACCCGGCCCTGGGAGTCGGTCAGACGACCGTCCTCCAGGATCTGCAGCAGCGAGTTGAAGATGTCCGGGTGGGCCTTCTCGACCTCGTCGAAGAGGACGACCGAGAACGGCTTGCGGCGCACCTTCTCCGTCAGCTGGCCGCCCTCCTCGTAGCCCACGTATCCGGGGGGCGAACCGAAGAGACGCGACACCGTGTGCTTCTCGCTGAACTCCGACATGTCGAGGGAGATCAGCGCGTCCTCGTCACCGAAGAGGAACTCGGCGAGCGCCTTGGACAGCTCGGTCTTACCGACACCGGACGGACCGGCGAAGATGAACGAACCACCCGGACGCTTCGGGTCCTTCAGGCCCGCACGCGTACGGCGGATCGCCTTCGACAGCGCCTTGACGGCGTCGTTCTGGCCGATGACCCGCTTGTGCAGCTCCTCCTCCATGCGGAGCAGGCGGCTGGACTCCTCCTCGGTCAGCTTGAAGACCGGGATGCCGGTGGCCGTGGCGAGGACCTCGGCGATCAGCTCGCCGTCGACCTCGGCGACGACGTCCATGTCGCCGGCCTTCCACTCCTTCTCCCGCTTCGCCTTGGCGGCCAGGAGCTGCTTCTCCTTGTCGCGCAGGGAGGCGGCCTTCTCGAAGTCCTGCGAGTCGATCGCGGACTCCTTGTCCCGGCGGACGGCGGCGATCTTCTCGTCGAACTCGCGCAGGTCCGGCGGAGCGGTCATCCGGCGGATGCGCATCCGGGAACCGGCCTCGTCGATCAGGTCGATCGCCTTGTCCGGCAGGAAGCGGTCCGAGATGTACCGGTCGGCCAGGGTGGCCGCCTGGACCAGGGCCTCGTCGGTGATGGAGACGCGGTGGTGCGCCTCGTACCGGTCGCGCAGGCCCTTGAGGATCTCGATCGTGTGCGGCAGGGACGGCTCGGCGACCTGGATGGGCTGGAAACGGCGCTCCAGGGCCGCGTCCTTCTCCAGGTGCTTGCGGTACTCGTCCAGGGTGGTGGCACCGATGGTCTGCAGCTCACCGCGGGCCAGCATCGGCTTCAGGATGGAGGCCGCGTCGATGGCGCCCTCGGCGGCACCCGCACCGACCAGCGTGTGCAGCTCGTCGATGAACAGGATGATGTCGCCGCGGGTGCGGATCTCCTTGAGCACCTTCTTCAGGCGCTCCTCGAAGTCACCGCGGTAGCGGGAGCCGGCGACCAGGGCGCCGAGGTCCAGCGTGTAGAGGTGCTTGTCCTTGAGCGTCTCGGGCACCTCGCCCTTGACGATGGCCTGGGCGAGGCCCTCCACGACGGCGGTCTTGCCGACGCCGGGCTCACCGATCAGGACCGGGTTGTTCTTCGTACGGCGGGACAGCACCTGCATGACCCGCTCGATCTCCTTCTCGCGCCCGATGACCGGGTCGAGCTTGGACTCACGAGCGGCCTGGGTGAGGTTCCGGCCGAACTGGTCCAGGACCAGAGAGGTCGAGGGGGTGCCCTCGGCCGGGCCGCCGGCGGCGGCGGTCTCCTTGCCCTGGTAACCGGAGAGCAGCTGGATGACCTGCTGCCGCACCCGGTTGAGGTCTGCGCCCAGCTTGACCAGGACCTGGGCGGCGACGCCCTCGCCCTCGCGGATCAGGCCGAGCAGGATGTGTTCCGTGCCGATGTAGTTGTGGCCCAGCTGAAGGGCCTCGCGGAGCGACAGCTCCAGGACCTTCTTGGCACGGGGGGTGAAGGGGATGTGCCCGGACGGGGCCTGCTGGCCCTGACCGATGATCTCCTCCACCTGCTGGCGGACCGCCTCAAGCGAAATGCCGAGGCTCTCCAGGGCCTTAGCGGCGACACCTTCGCCCTCGTGGATGAGACCCAGGAGGATGTGCTCGGTGCCGATGTAGTTGTGGTTGAGCATCCGGGCTTCTTCCTGAGCCAGGACGACAACCCGCCGCGCGCGGTCGGTGAACCTCTCGAACATCGTTAATCGCTCCTCAGAGCGGTCAGGCAGTGGGGGGAACTTCCCCTCCCTGTCCTTCCGCAGCTTAGTCCCGCAAGCGGGGACCGCTCATTCCAACTGCCGACACCGTCGATGGCCTCCTGACCCGTGACGCCGACATCTGCTCCAACCCGATGGTGCGAGACGATGTTCCCGCAGGCCAGGCAGTTACCCCAGTCGCCAGTACGCCGATGGCGAACGTGAGACGGCCTTTCCTGCGTGTCGCCCCCTCCCACTAGGCATGTCTTACCCGCAGGGACTGACACTCCATGCGGCGCGCACCGGTTCCCTCCGCTATGGGCGAACAACCTTGCGCCTCCCCGGGCCCCCACGCGCCCCCTTTTCCGGCACGCTGCGCAGCCGACGGGCCACTGAGCGTAACCCGAAGGGGGGTCCGCCGTTGCTCCTGGCATGGTTGGCTCGGTCCCCATGACCTCCACGGTCCCCCTTCCCCGCCGGCCCGTCGATCCGGGCGCCCCTGACGCCGGTCCCTGCGCCGGCCCGGAGGCCCGGGCCCGGCACTGGTACGAGAACGATCTGGGCTGGCCGACCGTGCCCGGCCGGCCGCTGCGGCTGCGCACGGGGGTGCGGTTCGACGTGCTGGACGTGCCGGCCGAGGCGGGCGCGAAGGCGCTCCGGCATCTCGCGCCGGGCTCCCCGGTGGCCCTGCGGGGCGACCGGATGCAGCTGCTGCTGGCCGTGGGCAGCGCGGAGGAGCTGCCCGCTGTGCTGGCCTGGCTGGAGTGGGGCACGGTGGCCCTGGACCTGCGGGTCCTCGGGGCGGGCGACACGATGGAGGCCCCGTCGCCGCCCGCGGGCACCGCCGCCGTCCGGCCCTGGTCCGGACCGGCCGCGGTCCCGAGCGAGCCGTCCGTGCAGGGGGCCGCTGTGTGGCTGCGGCCCCCCGGTCCGGGACGCGAGGCCGGGGCCTCCCTGCCCGCCATGCCGGCCATGCCGGCGTCGCCCCCCGTGGGGCGCGAGGGGAGCGCCCCCGATCTCGTGCGACTGGTGGACACGGTGGCAGCGCAGTGTCACCGGGTCCGGCTGCGGCGCGCGTGCGCCGCGCGTCCCGCCGGCCGGCGGGATCAGCCGTTGGCCTTCTCGTAGGCCTCGCGGATGGACGCGGGAACCCGGCCGCGGTCGTTGACCTCGTAACCGTTCTCCTTCGCCCAGGCGCGGATCGCCGCGGTGTCCTGGTTGCCGCCGGAAGCGGCACGCGCCTTTCCACGCCCGCCGGAGGCACGGCCGCCGGTACGACGCCCGCCCTTCACATAGGGCTCCAGAAGCGTGCGCAGCTTGTCCGCATTGGCAGTCGTGAGATCGATCTCGTACGTCTTGCCGTCCAGCGCGAACGTCACGGTCTCGTCCGCCTCGCCGCCGTCGAGGTCGTCGACAAGAAGGACCTGAACCTTCTGTGCCACCGCTTTTCCTTTCATCGATAACGTTGAGGGCCAGGGGTGTGCGGCGTCCGCCGTTTCGCCGCCCCTGTTATATGCAGTACTGCAGTACGTCGGAAAGCAAACCGCTTTTGCCGGAAAAACACAAACCCTCGGGAGTGACTCAGTGGGCCACCCCCGCCCGGAAACATGCGCGTTTCGGACATAGGCCACCGGGGCAATGACGATCACAGATGCAGAAGCATCCGGCTGTTGCCCAAGGTGTTCGGCTTCACTCGTTCGAGACCGAGGAACTCCGCGACGCCCTCGTCATAGGAACGCAACAGCTCCGCGTACACATCGGTGTCGACCGGCGTCTCCCCGATCTCCACGAAGCCGTGCTTCCCGAAGAAGTCGACTTCGAAGGTCAGGCAGAAAACGCGGCGAACGCCGAGCCAGCGCGCGGTCTGAAGCAACTTCTCCAGCAACTGATGACCGACGCCGGCGCCCTTGAGGCCGGGCTTCACCGCCAGTGTGCGGACTTCCGCGAGGTCCTCCCACATGACGTGCAGCGCTCCGCAGCCGACCACCTCGGCGTTGTCGTCGCGTTCCGCGACCCAGAACTCCTGGATGTCCTCGTAAAGCGTGACCGTGGCTTTGTCGAGCAGGATGCGGTCGCGGACGTAGGCGTCGAGGAGGCGGCGCACGGCGGGGACATCGCTGGTCCGGGCCCGGCGGACGGTGATGGCTTTTGCGGAGACTTCGGGACGCTCTGCTGACATGAGCGGACGCTATCGCCCGTCGGTCTGCTCCGGCGCGCCGGGGTTCTCCTCTTGCCGGGCTTCGGCGGGTTCCTGTTGGCGGGCTTCGGGGGCTTCCCGGGTTTCTTCCGGCCCCTGGACGATGCGTACGGCGTCCCTGAGGGCCTGGCGCTGTTCCTCGCTCATCATGCCGAAGAAGGCGACGAGAGCGGCGGCCGGGTTGTCGCTCTGCGACCAGGCGTCGTTCATGAGGGCGGCGGCGTACGCGGCTCGTGTCGACACGGCCTCATATCGATAGGCCCGCCCTTCGGCCTCGCGACGCACCCAGCCCTTCTGATGGAGATTGTCCAAAACGGTCATCACGGTGGTGTACGCGATCGAGCGTTCCTGCTGGAGGTCTTCCAGGACTTCTCGAACGGTCACCGGGCGGTTCCACTTCCACACCCGCGTCATGACCGCGTCTTCGAGTTCTCCCAAGGGGCGAGGCACAACTCAGAACAATAGTGGTAGATCCCGGCAATGGCGTGCCGGACGTGCACTAGGGCTACGAATGCGAACAAAAAGGGCGTACGACTCGTGGGGCGCCGGGGCGCGGGGAGTCGTACGCCAAGGCCCGGCCGGGGCCGGCCGGGCCTGCTGATCTGCGCTGATCCGGGGTGCTCGGGCGCAGTGCGCTCAGGCGTCGCCGCCGGCGGAGGCCTTGGGGGCGCCCTCCATGCGGGCGAGGGCGGCGTCGACGGCCGCGTCCTCCTTGGCCTTGGCGGCCCCGCCCTGGGTCTTCACGATCACCCTGACCACACCGATGAAGAAGACGGCCATGACGACCGGCGGCACGAGCGCGGAGACGTAGTCCATGGCTCCAGAGTAGCCAGGCCGGAACGCCCGAAAGGTCAGGGGGCGTCCCTAACCCGCGGCGAGCCGGCGCGGTGCGGACTCCGCCGGGGGTGCCGGCTTGCGGCGCGGGAAGACCTCTCCCGGCGTCGGGATGGGCCGCTTCGGCTCGGCCGGTTCCGGAGCCGGCCGCTCCGAGGGGCCGGGCGCCGGCTTCCCCCCGGGCTCCCGAGCGGGCTCCTGCGGGGGCCTGGACGGGCTGTCGGCCTCCCCTTCGCCCTGCCGGGCCCCGGACTCCCCCACGCCGCCGGCAAGGGCCAGCAGGCGCGTCCTGGCGGGCGGCACGGCCGGCGCCGGCACCTTCCGCCCGCCCTGCGCGAACCGCGCCCGTACGTCCTGCTCGGCCAGCGCCTGACAGCGGTCCAGCAGCGCAGCCGCCACGGGGTTCCCGCGCAGTGCCCGGAGCGCGGCGAGATCGTCCGGCGTCGGCCGGTGCCCGGCTCCGAGGACCTCCTCCAGAAGGGTGAGGTAGCCGGCGGCGGTACCCGGCAGGGCGGCCCGGTAGCGGCCCAGGTCGGCCACCAGGAAGGCACGCAGTCTGGCCCCCTCGCACATCGCCTCGTCGAGCGACTCGGCGAGCCGGAAACAGTCCTGCACGTCCTCGGCGGAGGCGTGGCCGGGGTGAAGGGCGAGGGCGAGGGCGCGGCGGAGCACACGCAGCTCCTCCACGCCGAACGCCATGCCGCCGCGGGATCCGTATGGCGTGGGCATGCGGCGACGCTACCCACTAATCGGACAAAAGTGACGAATCCGGAATGTATTTCCCCGCGTGTCGCTCCGGCTTTCCCTCGTCCGGTTCCACCAGCCACGGCGTCCGCCGGGCCGGGGCGTGATCGGCGGGGCGCTGACGGCGAGGGCGGCGGCGTTTCCGGCCGGCCGCGCATTCCATCGGCGCGGTCAGAACGCCGGCGGGTCGAGCCGTCGGCGTCTGCGGCCGGCGCCACTGACTGGCCGACAACGCCGGCAGGGTCGCCAAGGCAGACCGGTGGTGTGGCCCGGCGGGCCGGGGCGTCATCGGCGGGGCCGCTGACGGCCAGGCCGGCGGCGTTCCCGGCCGGCCGCGCATTCCATCGGCGCGGTCAGGGACGTCGGCGGGTCGAGCCGTCGGCGTCTGCGGTCGGGGTTCGGCACTGCCGCCCGGCGGGCCGCTGCGGTTCGCCGGAACCGGTGGGGTCCCAAGGCCGCCGGGCGCGGCTGCCAGAGGCCCCGTGGGCTGTCGCCGGGCGGGGCCGGTCCGGGCCCCGGTGAGAGTCGTCGCTGCTGGGAGGGCCCGGCGCCTGGGTGGGCGCCGGGCCCCTGTCACAGGCGGGACACGTTTCGTTCGTAGACCAGGCGGAGGCCTATCAGGGTCAGCCACGGCTGGTGTTCGTCGATCACCGAGGACTCCCCCAGCACCATCGGCGCCAGACCGCCCGTGGCGATCACCGTCACGTCGTCCGGATCGTCGGCCAGCTCCCGGGCCATCCGGCTGACGACCCCGTCGACCTGCCCGGCGAACCCGTACACGATGCCCGCCTGCATCGCCTCGACCGTGTTCTTGCCGATCACGCTGCGCGGCCGGGCCACCTCGATCTTGCGCAGCTGTGCGCCCTTCACGCCGAGCGCCTCCACGGAGATCTCGATGCCGGGCGCGATCACCCCGCCGACGTACTCCCCGCGCGCGGAGACCGCGTCGAAGGTGGTCGCCGTACCGAAGTCCACGACGATCGCCGGGCCGCCGTACAGCTCCACGGCCGCGACGGCGTTGATGATCCGGTCGGCGCCGACCTCCTTGGGGTTGTCGGTGAGGATCGGCACGCCCGTCTTCACGCCCGGCTCGACCAGGACGGCGGGTACGTCGCCGTAGTACCGCCGGGTGACCTCGCGCAGCTCGTGCAGCACCGACGGGACGGTCGCGCAGATCGCGATGCCGTCGATGCCGTCGCCCAGCTCCTCGCCGAGCAGCGGGTGCATGCCCATCAGGCCCTGGAGCAGCACCGCCAGCTCGTCCGCCGTGCGGCGCGCGTCCGTGGAGATGCGCCAGTGCTCGACGATGTCCTCGCCGTCGAACAGCCCGAGGACGGTGTGCGTGTTGCCGACGTCGATCGTGAGGAGCATGGCGTCACTCCGCCTCGCGCAGGTCCAGGCCGATGTCCAGGATCGGCGAGGAGTGGGTCAGCGCGCCGACGGCCAGGAAGTCCACGCCGGTCCCGGCATACGCGCGCGCGTTGGCGAGGGTCAGCCGCCCGGACGCCTCCAGCAGCGCCCGCCCGCCGACGATGCCGACGGCCTCCTCGCACTCGCCGGGCGTGAAGTTGTCCAGCAGGATCAGGTCGGCGCCCGCGTCCACGACCTCGCGCAGCTGGTGCAGGGTGTCGACCTCGACCTCGATCGGCACGTCCGGGAAGGCGTCCCGTACCGCCTTGAAGGCCTGGGCGACACCGCCGGCGGCGACCACGTGGTTGTCCTTCACCAGGGCCGCGTCGGACAGCGACATGCGGTGGTTGACGCCCCCGCCGCAGCGGACGGCGAACTTCTCCAGCGAGCGAAGGCCCGGCGTCGTCTTGCGGGTGTCCCGCACGCGCGCCTTGGTGCCCTCCAGTGCGTCCGCCCACGCGCGCGTGGCGGTCGCGATGCCGGACAGCCGGCACAGGAGGTTCAGCGCGCTGCGCTCGGCGGTGAGCAGGTCACGCGTGCGCGTGGTGACCGACAGCAGCTTCTGCCCGGCCTCGACGCGGTCGCCGTCCTCCACGTGCCGCTCGACCTCGAACTCGTCCGTGCAGACCACGGAGAGCACGGCCTCGGCGACTCGGAGGCCGGCCACGACACCCGCCTCGCGCGCGGTGAAGTCGGCGGTGGCCACCGCGTCCTCGGGGATGGTCGACACGGTCGTCACGTCCACACCGCCGGCCAGGTCCTCCTGGATGGCGACGTTGGCGATGTCCTCGACCTCGATCGGGTCCAGTCCGGCAGCGGCCAGCAGTTCGGCGAGCGCGGGGTCCAGCCCGCACTCCAGGTACTCCTCGTCGCCCTCGGCGCCGCAGGTGCAGCCGTCGCCGCAGCCGCCGGTCGAGGCGAGGGGAAGGTCGTCGGTGCTCACGTCTGTCACTGCTCCTGGGGCGCTGGTGTTACCGGACAGGGGGGAAGTCTGCGGTGTCGGTGGTGCGTACGGCCAGCGACCGGTCCGGATTGAGCCGTACGACGATGTGCCGCCGCCAGTTCGCGTCGTCGCGCTCGGCGCGGTCCTCGCGCCAGTGGCAGCCGCGGGTCTCCTCGCGCAGCCGGGCGGCGGCGACCAGGACCCGGGCCACGCACAGGAGGTTCGTCGCCTCCCAGGTGTCCACGCCGGGCTCGGCGGTCTTGCCGTTCTCCTCCAGCGCGCCCCGGGCCTCGGCGTGCAGCTTCTGGAGCTGGTCGGCGGCCCTGGCGAGGGACTCCTCGGAGCGCAGCACGCCCGCGCCCTCCGTCATGGTCCGCTGGATGGCGAACCGGGTCTCGGGGGTGAGCAGCGGGTGGGCCGGCCTCTCGGGGTCGGGGACCGGCACGGGCACGCGCGCGTGGAGGCCGTCCGCCGCGCGGGCGGCGGCGATGTCGGCGGCGATCCGCTCGGCGTAGACCAGGCCTTCGAGGAGGGAGTTGGAGGCGAGCCGGTTGGCGCCGTGCACGCCGGTGCAGGCGACCTCGCCGCACGCGTACAGGCCCGGGACCGTGGTGCGTCCCCGCGCGTCCGTGCGGACGCCGCCGGAGGCGTAGTGGGCGGCCGGGGCGATCGGGATGGGCTCGGTGACGGGGTCGATGCCGTTGGCGCGGCAGGCGGCCAGGATGGTCGGGAAGCGGTGCTCCCACATGTCGGCGCCGAAGTGCCGGGCGTCGAGGTACATGTGCTCGGCACCCTGCTCCAGCATCCGGCGCAAGATGCCCTTGGCGACGATGTCCCGGGGCGCCAGTTCGGCCAGCTCGTGCTGGCCCACCATGAAGCGCACGCCGTCCCCGTCGACCAGGTACGCGCCCTCGCCGCGCACCGCCTCGGAGACGAGCGGCTGCTGGCCCTCGGCGTCCGCGCCGAGGAACAGCACGGTCGGGTGGAACTGCACGAACTCCAGGTCGCTGACCTCGGCGCCCGCGCGCAGCGCCAGCGCCACGCCGTCGCCGGTCGACACGGACGGGTTGGTCGTCGCCGAGAACACCTGGCCCATGCCGCCGGTCGCGAGGACCACGGCGGGGGCGTGCACGGCACCCACGCCGTCGTGCTGGCCCTCGCCCATCACATGCAGGGTGACCCCGGCCGTACGGCCTTCGGCGTCCGTCAGCAGGTCCAGGACCAGCGCGTTCTCGATGGTGCGCAGCCCACGCGCGCGTACGGCCTCCACGAGCGCCCGGGAGACCTCCGCGCCGGTCGCGTCGCCACCCGCGTGCGCGATCCGGCGCCGGTGGTGGCCGCCCTCGCGGGTGAGGTGGATGTCGCCCTCGTCGTCGGTGTCGAAGTGGGCGCCGGTGGAGATCAGCCGCCGCACGGCGCCGGGGCCTTCGGTGACGAGGATCCGCACGGCCTCCTCGTCGCACAGGCCCGCGCCGGCCACCAGGGTGTCCTCCAGGTGCTGCTCGGGGGTGTCACCCTCGCCGAGGGCCGCGGCGATGCCGCCCTGCGCCCAGCGCGTGGAGCCGTCGTCCAGGCGGGCCTTGGTGACGACGACCGTGGTGAGCCCGGCGGCCTCGCAGCGCAGCGCCGCGGTGAGGCCGGCCACTCCGGAGCCGACGACGACCACGTCCGCGGAGATGCTCCACCCGGGGGCGGGTGCGTGCAGTCGTATGCCTGTGCTGGTCACGAGGCGGCTCCGAAGGTGAGAGGAAGATTGTCGATCAGCCGGGCCGTACCGACCCGGGCCGCGACGGCGAGGACGGCCTCGCCGGTGAAGTCGTCGCCGATCTCGGTGAAGTCGGCGGGGTCGACCAGCGCCAGGTAGTCCAGCCGGAGCGGCGGGTCGAAGCGGGCGGCCTCGTCCAGGACCTGGCGGGCGGCGGCGCGGACGGCCGCCGGGCCGGCGGGCGCGGCGGTGGCCACCGCGTGCGCGTCGGCCGCCGCGCGGGACTCGCCTATGGCGCTCAGCGCCTCGGCACGCGCGTGCGTGGAGGGCACTTCCCGGGCCCGTGCGCGCAGCGCCTCCTGTGCCGCGTGCCGGTCCCGGCCGGCGAACAGCGCGCGGGACAGCGCGAGGGCGGTGCGGCGCTCGTCCGGCGAGAGGTAGCGGTTGCGGCTGGACAGGGCGAGCCCGTCCTCCTCGCGGACGGTCGGTACGGCGACGATGTCGACGCCGAAGTCGAGGTCCCGCACCATGCGCCGGATCAGGGCCAGCTGCTGGGCGTCCTTCTGGCCGAACAGGGCGGCGTCGGGGCGGGTGAGGTGCAGCAGCTTGGCGACGACGGTGAGCATCCCGTCGAAGTGCCCGGGCCGCGAGGCCCCCTCCAGGCGCTCGCCCATGGGACCCGCGGAGACCCGCACCTGGGGTTCGCCGCCCGGGTAGACCTCGTCCACGGAGGGCGCGAACACGGCGTCCGCGCCCGCCTGCTCGGCGAGCTTGAGATCGGCGTCCAGGGTGCGCGGGTAGCGGTCCAGGTCCTCGCCCGCGCCGAACTGCAGCGGGTTGACGAAGACCGTGACGACGACCTCGCCGTCGGCGCCGGCGACCTCCCGCGCGGTGCGGATGAGCGTCGCGTGGCCCTCGTGCAGGGCGCCCATGGTCATCACGACGGCGCGGCGGCCGCGGCGCACACGGGCGTGCAGTTCGTCGGCGGTGCTCAGCAGGGCGGTGCTCATCGGTCGTTCCCCTCGGTGCCGGTCGTGCCGTCGGAGCCGTTCGTACCGTCGGTCCCCTCGCCTCCGCGGCCCGCGTGGCCTCCGTCGGCGAGTACCCCGAGGAGGTCCTCGGCGAGTTCCGGCTTCAGCAGGCCGTGGGCGAGCGCGCGGTCGGCGGTCGCGCGGGCCATCGCCAGGTAGCCCGCCACGGTCTGCGGGGCGTGCCTGCGCAGCTCGGCGACGTGCGCGGCGACCGTACCGGCGTCCCCGCGCGCGACCGGGCCGGTCAGGGCCGCGTCACCGGAGCGCAGGGCGTTGTCCAGGGCGGCTCCGAGCAGCGGGCCGAGCATCCGGTCGGGCGCCGCCACTCCGGCCGCGCGCAGCAGTTCCATGGACTGGGCGACCAGGGTCACCAGGTGGTTGGCGCCGAGTGCGAGGGCCGCGTGGTACAGCGGGCGGTTCTGCTCGCTGATCCACTCCGGTTCACCGCCCATCTCGATCACCAGGGCCTCGGCGGCCAGCCGCAGCTCCTCGGGCGCGGTGACGCCGAAGGAGCAGCCCGCGAGCCGCTGGACGTCGACCGGCGTGCCGGTGAAGGTCATCGCCGGGTGCAGGGCCAGCGGCAGCGCGCCCGCGCGCAGGGCCGGGTCGAGGACCTTGGCGCCGTACCGGCCGGAGGTGTGCACGAGCAACTGCCCCGGCCGTACCGCGCCGGTCTCGGCGAGGCCGGCGACCAGGCCGGGCAGGGCGTCGTCGGGGACCGTGAGCAGCACCAGGTCGGCGCGCTGGAGCACCTCGGCGGGCGGTACCAGCGGGACGCCCGGGAGCATGGTCTCGGCGCGCCTGCGGGAGGTGTCGGAGACTCCGGAGACGGCCACCGGGCGGTGCCCGGCGAGCTGGAGGGACGCGGCCAGCGCGGGTCCCACGCGACCGGCGCCGACGACGCCGACGGTGAGCCGCGCGGGGCGGTCCTTGAGGTCTGGCTGGTGGACTGTACTCACGCGACGGCGGCCTTCCCGTTCCAGTCCGCTCTGGGTACCGGACGATTTCTCGTCATGTTAACGCTATCGGGTGGGGCGGCGGCCGGTTGTCCACAGGCTGTGGGTTTCACCACGTCCCCTCCTGCTCTTCCTCGCGGGAAAAACCCGGCTGCCGTGCGGGGGCCGTGCGGGGGATGATCCACGGCATGACTGATGTGGCTGAGCAGGACGACGGACGGTCGGCGCAGGAGCGGTCGCGGAAGCGGCGCAGGGCCGCCCAGCTGGGAGCGCGGCGCGTCCTGGCGCACGCGACCCCGCGGGGCTCGATCCGCGATCGGCTCGCGCTGCTCCTGGAGGCCGGCGCCGAGGTCTACGACCTGGACGAGCCCGGGGACGTCTACGGCGACGAGATCGTGGCCGCCCTGGAGCGGCGGGTCGCCGCGCTGCTCGGCACCGAGGCCGCCGCGTTCTTCCCGACGGGCACCATGGCCCAGCAGGTGGCCCTGCGCTGCTGGGCGGCCCGCACCGGGAACCCGACGGTGGCGCTGCACCCACTGGCCCACCCGGAGGTGCATGAACGGCAGGCGTTCAGCCAGGTCAGCGGGTTGCGTCCGGTCAGGGTGGGCGGTGAGCACCGGCTGCCCACAGCCGCCGAGATACGCGACCTGGAAGAGCCCTTCGGGGCGCTGATGCTGGAACTGCCCCTCAGGGACGCCGGTTTCGTGCTGCCCACCTGGGAGGAGCTGACCGAGGCCGTCGAAGCGGCGCGGGAGCGCGACGCCGTCGTGCACTTCGACGGCGCGCGCCTGTGGGAGTGCACCGAGCACTTCGGGCGTCCGCTGGCGGAGATCGCCGGCCTGGCCGACAGCGTCTACGTGTCGTTCTACAAGTCCGTCGGCGGCTTCGGCGGCGCCGCGCTCGCCGGTCCGCGGACGCTGGTGGAGGAGGCGAAGACCTGGCGGCACCGGTACGGCGGCACGATCTTCCAGCAGTTCCCCACCGCCCTGTCCGCGCTCGTCGGCCTGGACCGCGAAGTGCCCCGGCTGCCCGAGTACGTGCGGCACGCGCGCGTGGTGGCCGCCGCGCTGCGCGAGGGCTTCGCGGCGGCCGGGGTGCCCTGGGCCCGCGTCCACCCGGAGGAACCGCACACCCACCAGTTCCAGGTCTGGCTGCCGTACGAGCCGGAGGCGGTCGCCGAGGCGGCGCTCCGCCAGGCCGAGGAGACCTCGGTGATGCTCTTCGCGAACCCCTGGAACGCCGGCGGGCCCGGCCTCGCCTTCACGGAGGTGGAGGTCCGGGCCGCGGGACTGGAGTGGACGGCGGACGACGTCCGCGCGGCCGTACGGGACTTCGTGGACCGCCTGCCCGGCACGGCCTAGAGGGCGCGGGCGCGGGGGCGCAGCCGGCGGGCCAGGGTGCCCAGCCGGTGGGTCAGGGTGCGCCGGAGCCGCCCGTGCGCGGGGCGTCCGGCGAGCACCGCGCGAAAGCGCCGGTAGTCGCGCACCTCGCGGACGAGGCCGAGTTCGTGGCGGCCCGGGGCGGGCGGCTCGGGCTCGCCGCGCAGGCGGGCGCGGTAGCTGTCGAGGAGGTACTGCTGGGTGATGCTCATGGCGGATCGCCTTCTCGGGACGTGGCTGATCGGTGACTGATCGGGCTCCGCGGCTGCCCCGGTGTCCTCCACGCTGCCCCCGCCCGGCGCGGATGTCCCGTGGATTGACGGCTGCCGTCAATCCACGGGGGCGCTGTCAGTGGCCCGGTGCACCATGGGGGCATGAGCGTGACCATCGACATCACCGGACTGCCCCTGGAGAGGGTCTCCGTCGTGCCCTCTCCGCTGGCGGAGCTGGGGATGGCGCTGCACGCGCTCAGCGGGCCCGGGCACCACCCGGAGCTGCGGGGCTGGGCGACCGCCGTCTCCTCCCGGCTGGAACCCTGTCTGGCCGACCGGCTGTGCGAGGCGGACTTCCTGTGGCGCATGACGTTCTCGGACGTCTTCGCCCCGTTCGCCGGCCTTCCCGGCGGGCGCGCGCTCCCCGGCGCCACGCTCGCCGAAGAGCTGGACCAGCTGGACAAACTGACGGACGAGCAGTTCGTCAACGCCGCCCTGGAGTTCACCTGCCAGCTGCGCTACGACATCCAGGAGCCCGGCCCGCTCGACGACCCGGAGCTGCGCCGCCGCTCCCTGGAACTGGCCGCAGCGCGCGGCACCGTGCAGGAGCGGTTCACGCGCCGCCTGCTGACCGATCCGCCGGCCGTGCGCGGCTGGTTCCGCCAGCTGATGCTCGACTGCGACGACGCCTTCTTCGCCGACACCTGGGCCCGTGTCCAGCCCCAGCTGGCCGCCGACGCCCGGCACAAGACCGAGCTGCTGCGCCGCAAGGGCCTCGGCGAGGCCCTCGCGTCCCTGTCCGGGGCCGTCTCGCTGGACGCGGAGGCCGGGCTGGTCACGGTCGACAAGCTGCTGGAGGGCCGCACCGCCACCGGCGACGGCGGCCTGGTGCTGGTGCCGACCAGCCTCGGCTGGCCGCACGTGATGGTCCTGCACCGGTACGGCTGGCAGCCCTCGATCATGTACCCGGCGAGCGGTTCCCGGCCGCAGACGCCCTCCGTCGAGCAGCTCACGCGCCGGCTGGAGGCGCTGGCCCACCCGGTCCGGATGCGGCTGTGCCGGCACCTGGCGCGCGCCCCGCACACCACCAGCGAACTGGCCGACGCGCACGGCATGTCGGCGCCCGAGATATCCCGGCACCTGACGGTGCTGAAGAAGGCGGGGCTGATCACCGACTGCCGCCGCGGCCGGTACGTCCAGCACCAGCTGGACCTGACCGCGGTGGCCCGGCTGGGCAGCGACTTCATCGAGGGCGTCCTGCGCTGAGGAGGCGGGTCCGGGACCGGGCCGGCGCGGTCAGCCGTGGCCGCCGGCGCGCACCAGTCCCGTCTCGTACGCGAGCACGACCACCTGCACCCGGTCGCGCAGGCCGAGCTTGGTCAGGATGCGGCCCACATGCGTCTTCACGGTCGCCTCGCTCAGCACCAGCCGGGCCGCGATCTCGCCGTTGGACAGGCCCTGCGCGACCAGCACCATGACCTCGCGCTCCCGCTCGGTGAGGCGTTCCAGCTCCTTGCGCTGGGGTCCCTTGCCGGCGGAGGGCAGCATCGGCGCGAAGCGGTCCAGCAGGCGCCGGGTGGTGGACGGTGCGACGACCGCGTCGCCGCTGTGCACGGCGCGGATGGCGGCGAGGAGATCACCGGGCGGCACGTCCTTGAGCATGAAGCCGGAGGCGCCCGCCTTGAGCCCGGAGAAGGCGTACTCGTCGAGGTCGAACGTGGTCAGGATGAGGACCTTGGGCGCGTCGGGCTCCGCGCAGATCCGCCGGGTTGCCTCCACGCCGTCCAGCTTCGGCATCCGGACGTCCATGAGGACCACGTCGACGGGGGTGGACCGCACCACCTGGAGGGCCTCGACGCCGTCGCCCGCCTCCGCGACGACCTCCATGTCCGGCTGGGCGGCGAGCACCATCCGGAACCCGGTGCGCAGCAGCACCTGGTCGTCGACGAGCATCACGCGGATCGTCATCGGGCCTCTTCCGTTCGGGATCAGGGGTCGGTCAGTGCGCCGGTTTGAGCGGCAGCAGAGCGCTGATGCGGAATCCTCCGCCCGGGCGCGGCCCGGCGTCCAGGGTGCCGCCGACCATGCCGACGCGCTCGCGCATGCCGATCAGGCCGTGGCCCTGCCCGTCGGCGCCGCCCTCCTCGTACAGCTCGTGCGGGGCGCCCTTGCCGTCGTCCTCGACCAGCAGGCCGAGACCGTCGTCGAAGTAGACCAGGCGGACGCTCGCGCCCGCGCCCGGGCCGCCGTGCTTGCGGGTGTTGGTGAGCGCCTCCTGCACGATCCGGTAGGCGGTCAGCTCCACGCCGCTGGGCAGCGGCCGCGGGGTGCCCTCCACCTTGAAGTCGACCGGGAGGCCGGAGCTGCGGCACTGCTCGACGAGGTCGTCGATCTGCTCGACGTCGGGCTGCGGGACGTACTCCCCGGTCTCCTGGTGTTCGCCGGTGCGCAGCACGCCCAGCAGGCGGCGCATCTCGGCGAGGGCCTGACGGCCGGTGGAGGAGATCGTCTCCAGGGCCTTCCTCGCCTGGTCGGGCGCGGCGTCCATGACGTAGGCGGCGCCGTCGGCCTGCACCACCATCACCGACACGTTGTGCGCGACGACGTCGTGCAGCTCGCGCGCGATACGGGCGCGCTCGGCGGCGACCGCGACCTTCGCCTGCGCCTCGCGCTCCTTCTCCAGGCGGGCCGCGCGCTCCTCCAACTGGGCGAAGTAGGCCCGCCGGGTGCGCATGGAGTCGCCGAGCACCCAGGCGAGGGCGAAGGGCACCGTCTGGAAGACCGCTATGGCGACCTGCCCGAGAAAGCTGGCGTGCTCGGCCGGCCAGCGGATCTGGGCCACGGTCGCCGCGCAGAGGCTGACGGCGAGCGCCAGCCGTGAGGCCCAGCGCGCGCCGACCGTCGCGACCGTGTAGGTGATCACCAGCATGGCGAAGTCGGGGACGGTCGTCTCGATGTCCAGGATCAGCTGGGCCAGCCCGGTCACGAGGGCGAGCAGCAGCATCGGCTCCGGGAAACGGCGGCGCAGCGCCACGACGACGCACAGGACGGTGGACACGGCGATGCCCCCGGCGATGGTGCCGTGGTGACCCGGCACCCGGTCGAGATTGACCACGCTCAGCGCGGACAGCCCGAACAGGACGACGGCCCAGAAGCAGTCGACCCAGGTCGGGTGGCGGCGGAGGAAGTCATAGAGGCGCTGCACGTAACCCAGAGTAGGGAAACCAGATGCGTGCAGGGGTCAACCGAAGGGCCGATCCGCGCCCGGCGCGCGTACTCCCCAAGGTGGATGCCGTGATCAACGGTGTGCCTAGTCTGGTGCGGTGACGGAAGGGACCACGGCGGAGGGCTTCCGCCGGAACAGCGGGAATCCCGGCCCGCGCGGCTGGCGCGAGGCGGCACAGGCGGCCCTGTACGGGCCCGGCGGCTTCTACCGGCGCCCGGAGGGCCCGGCGGGTCACTTCCGCACGTCCGTGCACGCCTCCCCGCTGTTCGCGCGGGCCGTGGCCCGGCTGCTGTGCCGGGTCGACGCGGCGCTCGGGCGGCCCCCGGTGCTGGACTTCGTCGACATGGGCGCCGGGCGGGGCGAGCTGGCCGCCGGCGTGCTCGCCGCCCTGCCGGCCGACGTGGCCGCACGCGCGCGGGCGTACGCCGTGGAGGTCGCCGACCGCCCGGCCGGCCTGGACGGACGGATCACCTGGCTGAGCGACATGCCGGACGCGGTCACCGGGCTGCTCTTCGCCAACGAGTGGCTGGACAACGTGCCCGTGGACGTCGTGGAGGTGGACTCCGCGGGCGTGCCCCGGCTGGTGCTCGTCGCGCAGGACGGCTGCGAACGGCTCGGGGAGCCCGTGTCGGGCGCGCCGGCCGACTGGCTCGCGCGCTGGTGGCCGCTGCCGGCCGAGGAGGGGCTGCGTGCGGAGATCGGGCTGCCCCGGGACCGGGCCTGGGCCTCGGCCGTGGACCGGGTGGTGCGGGGGCTCGCGGTGGCCGTGGACTACGCGCACACCGTGGACGCACGCCCCCCGTTCGGCACCCTCACCGGCTTCCGCGAGGGCCGCGAGACGGCCCCTGTCCCGGACGGTTCCAGCGACATCACGGCCCACGTGGCACTGGACGCGTGCGCGGCGGCGGCCGGCACGCCCTCCGGCACCGCGTCTGCGCCCTCGTGCGCGGCGCAGACACTCCCACGCACGGCGCAGGGGATGCGCGAAACGGCGCGGGAGCTTCCCGGCGCGCGTCTGCTCACGCAACGCGCTGCTCTACGCGCCCTCGACATCACCGGCGCACGCCCCCCGCTCGCGCTCGCCTCCACAGACCCCCCGGCCTATGTGCGTGCCCTCGCGAGCGCCGGCGAGGCGGCCGAGCTGACCGCGCCGGGCGGCCTCGGCGACTTCGGCTGGCTGCTCCAGCCGGTCGGCATCCCGGACCCCCTGGAGCCGGACCTCCTGGAGCCGGACCTCCTGGAGCAGGACCCGCGGGAGCCGGGCCCGCGGGACGCGCCCCGGCCGTGAGGCGGTGAGGCCCCTGAGGCCTACGAGACCGCTGAGGCCGTGAGACCCATGAGCCTCACTTGTCGATGTCGCCGACCACGAAGAACATCGACCCCAGGATCGCCACCATGTCCGCCACGAGCGTCCCCGGCAGCAGCTCGGTCAGCGCCTGGATGTTGTTGTACGAGGCCGAGCGCAGCTTCAGCCGGTACGGGGTCTTGTCGCCCTTGCTGACCAGGTAGTAGCCGTTGATGCCGAGCGGGTTCTCGGTCCACGCGTACGTGTGCCCCTCGGGCGCCTTCAGCACCTTCGGCAACCGCTGGTTGATCGGCCCGGGCGGCAGCTCGGCGAGCCGGTCCAGGCAGGCGTCCGCGAGGTCCAGCGCGTTGTGGGTCTGCTCCAGCAGGATCTCGAACCGCGCGAGGCAGTCGCCCTCGCTCCGGGTGACGACCTTCAGGGTGTCCTGGAGGTCGCCGTAGGCCAGGTACGGCTCGTCGCGGCGCAGGTCGAAGTCGACGCCCGAGGCCCGCGCGATGGGCCCGCTCACGCCGTAGGCGTGCACGGTCTCCGGCGCGAGCACGCCCACCCCGCGCGTGCGGCCCCGGAAGATCTCGTTGCCGAGCACCAGGTCGTCGAAGACGTCCATGCGCGAGCGCACGGCGGCGACGGCCTCGCGCGCGCGTGCGGTCCAGCCGGCCGGCAGGTCCTCCTTGAGGCCGCCGACGCGGTTGAACATGTAGTGCATGCGCCCGCCGGAGACCTCCTCCATGACGTTCTGGAGCACCTCGCGCTCCCGGAACGCGTAGAACACCGGCGTGATCCCGCCCAGCTCCAGCGGGTAGGAGCCGAGGAACATCAGGTGGTTGAGCACCCGGTTCAGCTCGGCGAGCAGCGTGCGCGTCCACACCGCCCGCCCGGGGACCTCCATGCCGAGCATCCGCTCCACCGCGAGGACCACGCCCAGCTCGTTCGAGAACGCCGACAGCCAGTCGTGACGGTTGGCGAGCACGATGATCTGCCGGTAGTCGCGCGCCTCGAAGAGCTTCTCGGCGCCCCGGTGCATGTAGCCGATCACCGGCTCGGCGCGCACGATGCGCTCCCCGTCCAGCACGAGCCTGAGCCGCAGCACCCCGTGCGTGGACGGGTGCTGCGGTCCGATGTTGAGCACCATGTCGGTGCTCTCCGCCGCGCCGCCGATACCGACCGTGGTCTCCGTCGTAGGAGTCATGGGCCCAGTTTCCCCTACGTACGCTGGGCTCATGGAAACGGGGACTCCCGAAGGGACCGGGGCGGCGACGGACCAGCCGGTGTGGCGCGGGCTGCGGCCCGGGCTGCTGCGGGTGCGCCGGCTGCTGCTGGTGGTGTGGACGGTGGTGCTGGCGGTCGCCGCGGGGCTCCTCCCGGGTCTTCTCGTGGGGCCGGGGTGGGCGGCCTGGGCGCTGCTGCCGCCGGCCTGCGCCGCGGGGTGCTGGTGGCTGCTGGAGCGCAACTGGCGCTCGTGGCGGTACGCCGAGCGCGCCGACGACCTGCTGATCAGCCGCGGTGTCCTGTGGCGTGAGGAGACGGTGGTGCCGTACGGGAGGATGCAGTTGGTGGAGGTGACCTCCGGGCCGCTGGAGCGGCGCTTCGGGCTGGCCACCGTGCAGCTGCACACGGCCGCCGCCGCGACCGACGCGACCATCCCCGGCCTCGACCCGGCCGAGGCGGAACGCCTGCGCGACCGGCTCACCGAGCTGGGCGAGGCACGATCGGCGGGCCTGTGACCACCCCGGACGGCACCGACGGCATACCCGGCGGCACACCGCGCCCGCCCGTCACCGAGCGCCGGCTGCACCCGGTCACGCCCTTCCGCCGGGCGTGGGCGCCGCTCGCCGTGCTGGCCGGCTGGGCCGCGCACGACCCGAACGGCGCGCAGGAGCAGCTCACGCGGCTGACCGGCACCGTGCTCCTGCTGGGGCTGGCGGTACTGGTGCCGGCGGCCGGCCTCTACGGCTTCCTGTCCTGGTGGTTCACGCACTACGCGGTCACCGACACCGAACTGCGCATACGCACCGGGCTGCTGTTCCGGCGCACCGCGCACATCCGGCTGGAACGCATCCAGGCCGTGGACGTCTCCCGGCCGCTCCTGGCGCGCATGGCGGGCGTCGCGAAGCTGCGGATCGACGTCGTCGGCGCCGAGCGCAAGGACGAGCTGGCCTTCCTGGGCGAGCGGGAGGCGCGCGCCCTGCGCGCGGAACTCCTCGCGCGCGCGGCGGGTTTCGCGCCCGAGACGGCGCACGAGGTCGGAGAGGCACCGGCGCGTGTACTGCTGCGCGTGCCCCCGCGCGAGCTGGCACGCTCCCTGGTGCTGACGGGCGCCACCTGGGGCTCACTGTGCGCCGCGCTGGTGCTCCCGGCCGTGCTGTGGCTCGTCACCCACAGCCTGTGGACGGTCGTCGGGACCGCCCTGCCGCTGGTCGGCGCGGCCGGCGCGAGCAGTGTGGGCCGGTTCGTCACGGAGTTCGACTGGACGGTGAGCGAGTCCCCCGACGGGCTCCGCATCGACCACGGGCTGCTCGACCGTACGCACGAGACGGTGCCGCCCGGCCGGGTGCAGACGGTACGGATCGTGGAGCCGCTGCTGTGGCGGTGGCCGGGATGGGTGCGGGTGGAACTGGACGTGGCCGGGTCCGCCAACTCCGTGCTCGTCCCCGTCGCCCCGCGCGCGGTCGCCGCGTCGGTCGTCGCGCGCGTGCTGCCCGGCGTGACCGTGCCCCGGGAGCTGTCGCGGGTGCCGCGCCGGGCCCGGTGGTGCCTGCCGTTGTGGTGGCGCGGGCACGGACTCGCGGTCACCGGCGCGGTGTTCGCCGCCCGCAGCGGCCTGCTGTGCCGCCGGCTCTCGCTCGTTCCGCACGCCAAGGTGCAGAGCGTACGGCTCACCCAGGGGCCCTGGGAGCGCCGCTGGGGGCTCGCCGACGTCCATGTGGACACCGGCGCCGACAAGACCGTGACGGCCCGGCTGCGAGGCGCGCAGGAGGCCGCGCGGCTCCTGGACGAACAGGCCGAGAGGTCCCGCACGGGCCGCCGGGACGCCCTGCCGGACCGCTGGATGACCACCGGCTGACCGACGCTTCGGGCCCGGCTCCCCTCGTGGGGAGGCCGGGCCCGGTGGCCGGTGCGTTCGGCTGACGTCGGATCAGGAGGCCGCGCTGCGCAGCCCCTCCACGTCGATCTGCTCGGTCTCGTCGTGCGCGGTCAGGTCGATGACCTGGCCGACCCCCCGGGAGCGCGCGTCGGCGGCCTTGAACCCGGCCTCGGACTCGGCCTTGTGCACGGCGAGCGCCTCGGGCCCGACGACGTCGGCGAGGTCCTCGTTCTGCACGGAGTCCAGCGTGGCCTTCGGCGCGCCCTTCTGGGTGCCGAAGAAGTCGAAGCCGCCCTCGATCACCGGACGCCGCGCGGGCGCCGCCGGTACGACGGCCACCGCGGTCGGCACCGTGAAGTGCCCGGCGGGCGGGCGGCCCACGGGACGCGCGAGTTCGGCCGCCGGCGAAGTCCCGGCGTCCTCCTTCACACCGTCCGCGGCGGGTTCTCCTTTGGCGACCGCGGCCCCGGCGGCGGCACCCTCGGGAGCCGGCTGCGCCTGCGGCCCGGACGTCTCCGGCGCGGCGGCGGGCTCCGCGGCACCGGGCTCCGCGGCACCGGGCTCGGCGGAGTCGCGGGCCTCGGTGGCCTCGGTGGTCTCGGTGGGCTCCGTGGCGGTGGACCCGTCCGGCTCGGCGGACCCCGGCCGCGCGGCCCGGACCTCCGCCGCCTCGGGCTCGTCCCCCTCGGCGTCGGCCTCGACCCCGGCCTCCGTCTTGCCGGGAGCCTCCCGGTCGAACCGTGCCAGAGCCGTCAGCGCCCGCCGGTAGAGCTGAGCGCCCTCGGGCGAGAACACCGCGGGCCGCTCCTCGGTGCCGGGCGCCTGCGCGCTCGCGGCGACCGCGGGCTCGGCGCCGCGCGCCGGCGGCAGCGCGGGCGACGACGAAGCCGCGGGCGCCGGCTCGGGTTCCGCCGCTTCGAGCTCCAGCAGCCGCCGGCCCTCCAGGGCGCTGGCGCGCTCGGTCTCCGCCGTGGCGTACCGGCGCAGCAGGGCCGCGTGCTCGTTGCGCAGGCCCGCCAGCTCCGCCCGCTTGGCGCGCAGCCGCTTCTCCAGCTTGGCGCGCAGCTCGCGGGACTCCTCCAGGTCGGTCTCCAGTTCGGCGACCCGTTCCTCGTACCGCCACTCGTCACCCGCACGCGCGCGCGTGAGTTCGGCGACCTGCTTGCCGGCCTGCGCGTCCCAGCGGCGCATCACGACCGCGCCGACGACCGCCGTCGCGGCGGCCGCCGCGGCCAGCGCGCGCAACACGCCGGCCTCGGAGAACACCCAGGGACCCAGCGCGCAGGCGACGGAGACGCCGGCGATCGCCGACGGGGGCAACAGCCGGTGCAGAGGCGGGGAATGGCGGTGGCGTCCACGTGGCATGGCCAGAAACTTACCGCGCGTAGGCGAATCGTGGGCCCCCGCCCCGTAAAAACACGGCCACACCGCGTGCGTCACGGGGCGTCAGGGCCACGGCGGCTCAGTGGTCGGTGAGCCGCCCGCTGAGCCACTGGAGCGTCGGCGGGATCTCGCGCCGCCAGGTGTTGAAGTTGTGGCCGCCGCTGCCGAGGATGATCGACGAGATCCGGGTCAGATTCGTGGCCTGCACCTTCTGGATGAACTTCATGGTGGAGTTGTAGTTGTGCTCGCCGACCTTGCTGCTGGTGACGAGCAGCGAGGTGTCCGGCGCCTTCTCGTGCTCCAGCAGCCAGAACAGGTCGGCGCGGTCGCGCAGTTTCTCGTCGCCGTGGAAGAGGTCACCGGTGGTGGGGTCGATCGGCGCCGTGTAGTACGGCGAGAGACCCGCGCCGGCCGCGTACACGCTCGGGTGGTGCATGGCGAGCTTGAGGGCGCAGTAGCCGCCCGTGGAGTCCCCGACGACGCCCCAGCTGCCCGGTCGCCTGCCGGCCCGGTAGTGCCCGAGGACGGCTTCCGGCAGATCCTTGGCGAAAAACGTTTCCGCTTGCGGGCCGCCGGGCACGTCGACGCACTCGGTGTCCCGCGGCGGCGCCACGGTCGGGCGCAGCATCACCAGGATCATCGGCTGCACCCGGCCGTCCTTGGCCAGCCGCTGCGCCGTGCTCGGGTAGTTCAGCTTCTCCACCAGCGCCCGCGCGGTGCCCGGGTAACCGGTCAGCACGACCGCCACGGGGAACGTACGCGTGCGGTACTGCGGCTGGAAGTACTCCGGCGGCAGGTAGACGTACGCCGGTGTGACGATGCGGGTCGTACGGCCCACGATGTCGACCTTCTGTATCTGCCCGCCCATCTCGGGCCGCGCGGCGCTCACGCCCGGCACGTCGGAGGTGGAGACGACCTGGAGCGGGCCGCCGGTGCTGCCGTTGGCCGAGTGGTCGACGACGACCCCCTGGTCGGTCTCCTGGCCGAACAGGTCCGCCCAGCTGGCGTAGAAGCCGAAGGCCTGGTTGGCGGCGAGCCCGACGGAGGCGAAGAGGGCCACCTGCGTGAACAGCAGAAGCCCGACCCGTCCGCTGACGGCCCGCCAGTTCGGACGGGCGAGGCGCGGCCACAGCCAGACCGTGCCGATGAACAGCACGACGGCGACCAGAATCGCCAGCACCAGCACTTTGTTGCTCGTGAGACCCATGGGCTGTTCCTGCCTGTGCTTTCCGCCCGTGTCGTGCCCACGCGAGGTTGCGAGGGCTTGCCCGGGGCTTTCCTTGGCCTTTGACCCGACTTTCCGGTAGGGAGTGAACCTCTCCCCCCGAGACACCGTCCTAGAGGGCGCAATGTCGCCGGATGCCCGATCGGGCCCGGGTTCAAGGTCTCTCGCAGAACTACGGGATGCGATGTCTGTCAGGATAGATGGGGAAATGTCGGGCGGGGTTCCGGGCCGATCAAGCCGGGCGCGGCGCATACTGCGCGGCCCGCGCCCCGAGGCCGTTCCCGCTGTGGTCGGCAGGGCCGCCGCGCTCGTGGGCGTCCTGGACATTGCCGCGGGTGTGTTCCCGCGCTTCCGTCACAGCCGTATGCACACCATGGCGGAGGTTCTGCCGGGCTCCTTCGGGCCGTTCGCGGCGGCGCTCTCGCTCAGCGCGGGTGTGCTGTTGCTGCTGCTCGCGCACGGGTTGAAGCGGCGCAAGCGCCGGGCATGGCGCGCGGCGGTCGCGCTGCTCCCGGCGGGTGCGGTGGCGCAGTTCGCGTACCGCCACTCGCTGGCGGGCATGCTGATCGCGGTCGCGCTGCTGGTGCCGCTGCTACGCCACCGGGACCAGTTCGCCGCCCTGCCCGATCCGCGCAGCAGGTGGCGGGCGCTCGCCAACTTCGTGCTCATGAGCGCCGGCTCCCTCGCCCTCGGTCTGGTCATCGTCAGCGTCCACCCGCACCGGACGATCGGCGATCCGAGCCTCGCCGACCGGCTGACGCACGTCATCTACGGCCTGGTCGGCTTCGAGGGCCCGGTCGACTACCAGGGCAACACGTCCTGGACGGTCGCCTTCTCCCTCGGCGCCCTCGGCTGGATCACCGCCGTCACCACGATCTACCTGGCCTTCCGCCCGGAGCACCCGGCCGCCCGCCTCACCGAGGAGGACGAGGTCAAACTGCGGGCGCTGCTGGCCAAGCACGGCGGGCGCGACTCGCTCGGCCACTTCGCGCTGCGCCGCGACAAGGCCGTGGTGTTCTCGCCGAGCGGCAAGGCCGCGGTCACCTACCGGGTCGTGTCCGGCGTCATGCTCGCCAGCGGCGACCCGATCGGCGACGTCGAGGCCTGGCCGGGTGCCATCGAGCGCTTCATGGACGAGGCCAGGGCCCACTCCTGGACGCCCGCGGTCATGGGCTGTTCGGAGACGGGCGGCGAGGTGTGGACCCGTGAGACCGGCCTGGACGCCCTGGAACTGGGTGACGAGGCGGTGGTGGACGTGGCGGATTTCTCGCTCGCCGGACGCGCGATGCGCAACGTGCGCCAGATGGTCAAGCGCATCGAGCGGGCCGGCTACGAAACGCGGGTACGGCGCATCCGTGACGTCGGCGAGGCCGAGCTGGAACGGATCCGCCGGGCGGCGGAGGACTGGCGCGGCACCGACACCGAGCGCGGCTTCTCCATGGCGCTCGGCCGCATCGGCGACCCGGCCGACGGCGACTGCCTGATCGCCACCGCCCACAAACAGGACGACACGCCGGGTGAGTACGGCGACCTGAAGGCGATCCTCCACTTCGTGCCGTGGGGCAAGGACGGGGTGTCGCTGGACCTGATGCGCCGCGACCGCAGCGCCGACCCGGGCATGAACGAACTGCTGATCGTCGCCGCCCTCCAGGCCGCCCCGAGGCTCGGCATCACCCGGGTGTCGCTGAACTTCGCGATGTTCCGCTCCGCCCTCGCGCGCGGCGAGAAGATCGGCGCCGGTCCGGTGCTGCGCGCCTGGCGCGGGCTGCTGGTGTTCCTCTCGCGCTGGTTCCAGATCGAGTCGCTGTACAAGTTCAACGCCAAGTTCCAGCCGCGCTGGGAGCCGCGGTTCGTGGTCTACCGGGCCTCCGCCGACCTGCCCCGCATCGGCTTCGCCGCCATGCAGGCGGAGGGCTTCGTCAACCTCGCCGTGCCACTGCCGCGCTTCCTGCGCCGGCGCCGGTCGACGGCCCAGCGCCCGTGCGCGCACGCGGTGACCGAACGGGACGTCCGAGCGGCGTGAGCCGCCCACCTGCCGACCGAGCCGCGACACGCCGAGCGGTACGGCACCAGGACCGGCCCGGGCGGAAGCCCCACCCCCTCCAGCACGGGGCTGCCGCCCGGGCCGCGACGCGTTCCGGCACGGCCCTGGGCCTACGCTGAACGTATGAACAACCTCAGCGGGCGCGGCCGAGTCGCCGGCCTTCCGGCATGGGACCGCTGCGCGGTCATGGGGGTCGTGAACGTGACCCCCGACTCCTTCTCCGACGGCGGCCGCTGGTTCGACACGACCGCCGCCGTCAAACACGGCCTGGATCTGGTCGCCGAGGGCGCGGACCTGGTCGACGTCGGCGGCGAGTCCACCCGCCCCGGTGCCACACGCGTGGACGAGGCCGAGGAGCTGCGGCGGGTCGTCCCCGTGGTGCGCGGCCTGGCCTCCGAGGGCGTCGTCGTCTCCGTCGACACCATGCGCGCCTCCGTCGCCGAACAGGCCCTCGCGGCCGGCGCCGCCCTCGTCAACGACGTCAGCGGCGGCCTCGCCGACCCCGCGATGATCCCGGTGGTCGCCGACGCGGGCGCCCCCTTCGTCGTCATGCACTGGCGCGGCTTCCTCGAGGGCGGCAATGTCAGGGGCGTCTACGAGGACGTCGTCGGGGAGGTCGTGGACGAACTGCACGCGCGCGTGGAGGCCGTTCTGGCGGGCGGCATCGCCCCGGACCGCATCGTCGTCGACCCGGGCCTCGGCTTCTCCAAGGAGGCCGAACACGACCTCGCCCTCCTCGCCCACCTCGACCGGCTGCGCGCCCTCGGCCACCCGCTGCTGGTCGCCGCCTCCCGCAAGCGGTTCCTCGGGCGGGTCCTCGCCGGACCGCAGGGGGCGCCCCCGCCGGCCCGCGAGCGCGACGCGGCCACGGCCGCCGTCTCCGCGCTCGCCGC
>NZ_JBEXKG010000053.1:0-46594 GCF_040609555.1 Streptomyces sp. NPDC004658 | reverse complement strand
GGGGCGGTGGGTTTGGGGCTGGGTGTCCCCCCCGGCCCCGCGGTCGCCGCGGTTCGGCGGGGGGGGGGGGGGGGGTGGTTGGTGTGGGCGGCGGCGGGGGGGGGGGGGGGGCCCCCCCCCCCACGGCTCTTCTCATGACCGCGACCAACCCAGCACGTACGCATAGACTGGAAGAGGTACCACGATGTCCGCTCCCCCGCTCAGCCCCCACCGTTCCACCGGCGTGAAATCCAGCGTCCGGCGGTCTCTGACAAGGACCGAGTGGTCGAGCCTGGGGGGCGTCTTCGCCATCGTCACCGCACTGCACGTCGTCGGCTGGGGCATTCTTGTCACCGTCGTGGCTCCCCATCACTTCACGGTCGGCCAGAAGGGCTTCGGCGTCGGCATCGGCATCACTGCCTACGTGCTGGGCATGCGGCACGCCTTCGACGCCGACCATATAGCGGCCATCGACAACACGACCCGGAAGTTGATGAACTCCGAGAAGCGCCCCCTGACGGTCGGCTTCTGGTTCTCCCTCGGCCACTCCAGTGTTGTCTTCGCCCTGTCGCTCCTCCTCGCGTTCGGTGTCAAAGGTCTGGCCGGGCCCCTTGAGGACGACAACTCCACGCTCCACAACCTCACCAGCTGGATCGGCACGCTGGTCTCCGGTGCGTTCCTGTACGTCATCGCGGTCATCAACCTTCTGGCCCTCATCGGTATTTGGAAGATCTTCCAGGGCATGCGCTCGGGTCAGTACGACGAGACCGAGCTGGAGACGCAGTTGAACAGGCGGGGGCTTGTCAACCGGCTCCTCGCACGCTTGATGGGGGCCATTACCAAGCCCTGGCAGATGTACCCGCTGGGCCTGCTCTTCGGGCTCGGCTTCGACACGGCGACCGAAATCGCCCTGCTGGTCCTCGCCGGCTCCAGCGCCGCCTCGGGCCTGCCCTGGTACGCCATCCTCTGCCTGCCCGTCCTGTTCGCGGCCGGGATGTCCCTCCTGGACACCATCGACGGCACGTTCATGAACTTCGCCTACGGGTGGGCGTTCTCCCAGCCCGTCCGCAAGGTCTACTACAACCTCACCGTCACCGGCCTGTCCGTCGCCGTCGCCCTCCTCATCGGCACCGTGGAGCTGCTCGGCCTGCTCTCGGACAAGCTGGACCTGCATGGCACCTTCTGGCAGTGGATCGCCAGCGTGGACCTCAATACGGTCGGCTTCGTCATCGTCGGACTCTTCTTCACCACCTGGGCCATTGCCTTGTTGGTCTGGAAGCTGGCTGGTGTAGAGGATCGATGGAGCCACGGAATGACGCATCGACGCGCTCCCGCCGAATGAGGTGGCACCCGTCTAGTCCGCTCGCCTGCTCGCACTCGGTCCGACCACCCATGTATGGGCGGACAATGCAGCACTGAAGACCTCCAGTAGATCATCGGGCATGCGATAACCCGCTACCTTGCCGAACCCCGGCCCCACGGGGGCGACGGGTGCCCGGAGTCCATCTGGCCACCAGCCGAGCCGAGCGCCTCGCTCCAGTGTCTTCTTCAGCGCCCCGGCGTGTCCGCGCAGGCTGGCGCCCGGCGAAGAGCGCAGTACGTCAGCGGAGACGAAGCCTCCCCCCGCTACGACTCCCTGAACGATTCGGCGAGCCCGCCCAGGCAACGCCTCGTAGAAACGTGCGGCACGCTCGACACTCCACTCAGTGTCCATACGGACTTGAGCCGCGTGCTTTATCAGCAGATCCAGCAGGTCTCTCTGAAACTCTGCGCTGGGTTCCCTGACCGTCAGAACGATTTCCATCGGCACACCTCGTCCACTCTCGTTTACCTGCGTTTAATGTACTGGGCTCTCTGCGGTGCGTGCGTCCTCGTAGCGAGGAATCACTCGGTGCAGCTGAGGAGGGCGGGCCGCGGCTATTACGACGTAATAGCTCCGGGCCCCGAGCACGCGAGTGGATGATCTGGTGAAGCGTGGTGGCGTCTGGCAGCGCACCTCTTCCCACGTCAAACGTGATCAGGACGCGGTGGGGCGACCAACTTCCGCAGTAGATCAAGGCGGCCCGCGCCGACGACCTGCCCAACCTTCACACCTTCGCCAACGGCCTTGAACGCGATCTCGCCACTGTCACCGCCGGTCGAACACTGCCGTGGAGCTGCGGCGTCGTCGAATGCCACGTCAACCGGATCAAGATGATCAAGCGACAGATGTACGGCCGGGTCGGCTTCGACGGTCTGCTGGTGTCGCTCCGCAGGCGGACGCCAGAAGCTCAGCGACCAGTCCGGGGCGATGAATGAAGCATCATCGTCAAGACCTTCCTCGGTCGTGGTGAACTACCGACGCGCCGGACAACCTCGCGGGCCGGAAGCGCGAACACGTCCATACCCTGGAGCAACACTCGGTCCGTTTGGGACGACCCCAGTTCGATGGCTTCAAGCACATCACGCATGCAGTGAATGGCTTTGAGATCGCAGAGAGAGCGCGGAGCGAGTCCAGAGCCGCGTTGGCCGCCTGTCGAGTCGTACCGATCCGCAACGGGCCGTCGCCGGTCGGCCGGGCGGGTTCGAAGTCCAGCGGGCATGATCCCAGAGAGATCTGTCGGCGAGTGACAAAGGGCCATCTACTCCCGGCGGTTACAGAGCGTGTGAGCTCCACCAAAGTTCAGAGCCCGAGCAGGGACAGCAGTTGGGTGACGTCGTTGCCGTAGCCGCCGGTCGGCCCGAGAGAGGGAAGGGCCGTGCCTCATCGGTGATCAAGTGGTGTTTCGAGCCGGGCCGGCCACGGCCGACCGGAGACGAGCCCGTCTGATTCACCTTGCAACGCCCCGACGTGAGAGGAGTCCACCACGCAGCGCAAGAGATTCAGCTCGCCGTCGCGTTCAGCTCGGCGAGCAGTACCTCCTGCAGCCGCTGCCACACACCGGGCTCGGTCCAGTCCCGCAACCGACGCCAGCAGACATGCCCGAGCTAGAGCCCAGTTCCTTCGGCAGATACTCCCACTCAATCCCAGTGTGCAGTACGTACAGAACCCGCACAGCACATCGCGGTCCGACAGCGGCTACGGCCCCGGCACCTGAAACGCCGCTCACGCTGCGACAGCAGCGGTTCCAGGCCGTCCCCCCGATCAATCCACGGCGGGCTCTCCACATCAAGGCGAATGCGCAACAACCATATCGGCAAACGATCTTCCGGGCAACCTCCCACGGAACACAACTAATCACTAGAAACTGTCTCTCCAGGGACGTGACCGCAACTCACCTACCTCCCCCGCCGCAGTCACGCTTCAACCCATTGATCCCAGCACCTTGCCGCTGTCGGCTATTACGGCGTAATAGCTCCGCAGGTGGGTAACCGCTCGGTTGGTCGTGGTGGTGCACCGCAGTACCGCTCACCGTGCTGGATCACTACTGGCCAGGGGGCTGGTGGGCATGGCTGGCCGTACGGACCTGGCCACCGATCAACACGCCTGATCGGGCCGTTCCACAAAGCTGCACCGTCCAAGGAAGTGGCGGCATTGCGCCAGCGGGCTCGCCGGAGCTGCTAGGTGCGGGCCCGCCGGCGGCGGCCGTGAGTACCCGCAGGGTCGAGAAGCTCGCTGAGTCCCTCGGGGTGACCCAGCTGTCGGAGTCCCAGGTCAGCGTGATGGCCAAGCACCTGGACGAGGAGGTCGCCGCGTTCCGCAACCGGCCCCTGGACGCCGACTCCTACGCCTTCGTCTGGGTCGACGCCCTGACCCAAAAGGTCCGCGAGGGCGGTCGCATCATCAACGTGCACGCCCTGATCGCGGTCGGCGTCAACGCCGACGGGCATCGAGAGATCCTCGGCCTCGACGTGGCCACCGCCGAGGACGGCGCTGGCTGGCTGGCCGTCCGGCGCTCCCTGGTCGCCCGCGGCCTGTCCGGCGTCCAGCTGGTCATCTCCGACGCGCACATGGGCCTGGTCAACGCGCTCGGGGCCACCTTGCCCGGCGCGAGCTGGCAGCGATGCCGCACTCACTACGCCCGCGCGTTGCTGAGCCAGGTGTCCAAGTCGGCCCAGCCGTGGGGGGCCGCGCTGCTGCGGACCGTCTTCGAACAGCCCGAGACAACGACGCAGTCCAGGCTCAGATGCGCCACGTCCTCGATGCTCTGGAACCCAAGTTCCCCAAGGCAGTAGCCCACTTGGACGCCGCTCAGGGCGATGTGCTGGCGTTCACCGCGTTCCCAAGGCGATCAGGCGTCGCATGGACGTGGCCGGCATCTTCCCCGACCGCACCGCTCTGATCCGCCCGGTCGGCGCCGTGCTGGCTGAGCAGAACGACGAGTGGACCGAGGCCCGCCGCTCCATGGGACTCGACCTGCTCGCCAAGGCCCGACTCCACCCGATCGAGTCAGAAACCGACGAGTCCGTCCTGCCCACCGAACTCACCGCCTAGCCTCAAGGCAGAGATCACCGAGTGGCTGTCGATACACCACTCCGGCGGACGTGACCGGCCGACGGAGGTTTGGCCGCCTTGGTCGCACCCTCTACCTGACTCATCGGCGAGGTCGAGGCCGGTATCTCGATGATGCCGCCGACCACCCGCACCCGATCTCAACCTGGCCGGAGGCATCCGGTCAGCGGCCCATCACTGAGCAGTCGGCAATACGTCTCGCGTCGAAGCGTTCGACCTGCCGTTGGTCTAGGGCCGGTAGGGTCGGGTCCGCTTGTGTGTGATGACGGCTGCTGCCAGCGTCTCGCACCAGTCGCGGGATCGGTTAGGAGCCGTTGTCGGTCAGGACCCGCTCGACAATGCCACTCCGGGAGAAGAAGGTGGGGCCCCACAGCCAGAAGCGGGACGACGGTCCGTCAACCTTTGAAGGTCAGCAAGTGATGGCTGATCATGATCAGACGTCACACCGGCTGATGCCAGGTCACATCCCCCGTTGGCCAGACGGTAACGACCAGTTCTGTCTGAGCCGAGCGGGTAGGGGAGACATGGCTGACTGATGGCGCGCACCGTAGGGTGGACCGTCTTCTATTACGGCGTAATAGGCCAGCACCTCCACGGCTCTAGGTGTGCTGTCCCGGGACGTTGCTGACACGCGTGCTGGGTGTTTGAACAGGTGAGGGCCTTCTGGGTTCGATGTGGATTGCGACATCTACACCTGACCGCAGGAGGCCCTCGTGTCCCACCGTCATGCCCCGCTGACCCCGACCGGCAGGCTGCGTCTGGCCCGGTGTGTCGTGGACGACGGCTGGCCGCTACGGCGGGCTGCGGAACGCTTCCAGGTCAGCCACACCACCGCCGCACGTTGGGCAGGCCGCTACCGGCAGCAGGGCGAGGCCGGCATGCAGGACCGCTCCAGCCGCCCTCACCGCCAGCCGCACCAGACGGCGGCCTGGGTGGAGGAACAGGTCGTGCGATTGCCACGCGAGCACCGCATCGGCCCGTTGTGGCTGGCGGCCCGCACCGGCGTCGCCGCCTCCACCGCCCACCGGATCCTGAACCGGTACGGTCTGCCCGCCCTGGCCGCGCTGGAACGGGCCACCGGCGAACCCGTCCGCCGCTACGAACGCGCCCGGCCCGGCGAACTCATCCACATCGACGTCAAGAAACTCGGCCGCATCCCCGACGGCGGCGGCCACAAAGTCCTCGGCCGCGCAGCCGGCAGCCCCGACAAGGACCGCCGCAACGGCACCGGATACGCCTACCTGCACACCGCCCTGGACGACCACACCCGACTCGCCTACACCGAAGACCTCCCCGACGAAACCGCCGCCACCTGCGCCGGCTTCCTACGACGAGCCACCGCCTGGTTCGCCGCACACGGCGTCACCGTCGAACGCGTCCTGACCGACAACGCCTGGGCCTACACCAAGAACACCTGGCGCGACACCTGTCGCGACCTGGGCATCCACCCCCGCTGGACCCGGCCCTGGCGGCCCCAGACCAACGGCAAGATCGAACGCTTCCACCACACCCTGCCCGACGAATGGGCCTACATCCGGCCCTACACCTCAGACACCGAACGACAAGCAGCGTTTCCCGACTGGCTTCACTAGTACAACCACCACCGACCCCACACCGGCATCAGCGGCCAACCACCAGCCAGCCGCGTCACCAACGTATGCGCGGTCGAGAGGCGCCCCTTCCGAGTGCCTGACTCTTTGGACTAGACCAGGAGGGGGATCAGTATTTAGGCCTTAGCCAAGATCCACCAGTCGGACCGGGCCAGAGCGCCCGATCTGCGGTTGAACACGGTCAGACTGCAGGTCCGTCAAAGACGGCCGATAATCGGGCAACGGTGTCCAACTTGACCTGGGGGCCTCACCGATCGACGTTCGATTCGGATTTGGGCCGTCGAGACGATCACCGGCCTCGGGGAGGATGCCGCTGCATGCGTGACCGGCCTGCGGCGGCGGAACACGTTGCTTTGGCGAGACGGGAGGGGTGGAGTCCTGACAGCCGGGAGGTGAGAAGCTGAGGAGTGAGCTTCGTTCGCAGAATCCCTCCGTGGGGAGGGAGAGTCCCGGCTCTGCAAGCTAGCGTGGCGGTCGAAGGCCTGTGGTCTTGCACCACGGCTGTCAGGTTATTTGCGGTTGGCGGCTGATGCGTGGGCTAAGATGCGCCCTATCGCCGATACTCCCTCCGGGATGGTAGTAGGGCGGGCGGTGCGTCCAGGAACCCATAAGCAGGTCATGACCCGAGTACCTGAGTGGACGCGGCTTCGTCCAGGTGGCAGCGGCCGGCTGCGGCGAGGCAGATCTTGGCAGTCGTACGACAGAGACCGTCCCAGGGCGTGGGTCGGGCGGCTCGGCAACACGAGCCCGTTGCGGCGGGCTCGGCAGCGTGTTGATGGGCACGGACGATAGTCGAGGCTTTCGGTCAAAGGCCAGGCCGGGGAGTCGTGGGGGACAGGTGGCCGTTGCGACGGTCCGCGAAGCGACTTCTAGGTCGGTTGCACCACCGCCGCACGCTGCGCCCGCGACCATCGCCTCCGAGGTGGCAGCTAGCCACCAGTCAGCCAAGGCTGCACAACATGCCCAGGGCCTACCTGCTTGCTTGTCGCGCCAACCCGGTCCACTGTGAAGGTGACGAAGAACTGGTTGATACATGCTACGCTTGAAGATTATCCGCTCTTTGTGAGTATTCCCCTTATCCGCCACCCGGTGAGCCCGCCTGCTGCCCACAACAACGAGTGGGCGTGCGTGGGGGTTACGCATTGAGCAGCGTTGTGAGGGCGGTAACAGCGACTGTAGCGACCCAAAACCAGCATGAACGTGTCCTGGCCCGGCGGCTGTACGTGCCCCACCCACCCCCTTCAGTCGCTGGGCTTCAGTCGCTGAGCTTGCTTCGGGACTCTCGAAGAAGCAGGCAGCGACTGAAGCCCAGCGACCGGCCGAAGGCCTCGGTAGCTGGCCTGAAACGAGGAAAAAGACCAGGTCAGCGCGGTGGTTCGGGGTGGAGCAGCGACCGAAGCGACCCAAGGTCTCTATATATGAAGGGATTATGCGCGCGTGTGTGCGCGTCATAGATAGAGGCCTTCAGTCGCTACAGTCGCTAATGCTCACCACCTACACCCTCTCACCTGGGGTTTTGCCAGCGACTCACAGCCAGCGACTGAAGCATCTCAGTCGCTGGCTCTTCAGTCTCAGTCGCTCGTCGCATGTCGGGAGCCACCCATCTCGACGTGCCCGCGTCTTCCCAGGTGGGCATTCCATGCTCCCCGCGCCGACGTTCGCTAGTCTGTGTGCGTCACTGGGTAGCTTCGGTCGCTGATAGGGGGTTCGTATGTCCGCTGAACTGGGCTTTTCCACCAGCGACCCAACCCGGGTCTGCCAGGCGCCTTCAGTCGCTCCGACCTCCCTCACGACGGCCCGTTGGTGCGCCCGCAGGGGCTGGCCAGTCCACCCGCTTGCTCCCGGGCGCAAAACTCCGGCAGGCAACTGCGAAGCCTGCCGGACCGCCCCGCACCCGGCCCCCGCATGCGCCTGCTTGCCTCTCGGTCGCTGGTGCCACGGATTCCATGCGGCAACTCTCGACCAGCGCCGTATCGACCAGTGGTGGGGCATGCACCCTGACTTCGGCGTCGGAGTCGCCTGCGGCCCCGCCAACCTCGTGGTCATCGACATCGACGCTCATGCCGCCGAGCCGCCGCACAGGAACCGCATACTGCCGGGCATCACCATTGGTGAGCATGTCGATCTCAGCGGGCTGTCCAACGGTTTCCACACGCTCGCGGTACTGGCGGCGCTCCGTGACCAGGAGAGCCCCGCAGACGACGACACGACGCTGCGGGTCCGCACCCCGTCAGGCGGGATGCACGTGTGGTACCGGGCCGGAGACAATCGGCGCTGGCAGTGCTCCTCGGGATCCAGCAGGGGGCGCGCCCTCGCGTGGCAGGTCGATGTGCGTGCGCACGGCGGTTACATCGTCGCGCCGGGTACCGTGACGGGCAAGGGTACCTACACTCCGGTCGGGAAGGTCAGGGAGCCGGCGGAGCTGCCCAAGTGGCTTGCGCAGGAGCTGGAACGAACAGGGCATCTGCCCGCACCCAACATCCCGGCGCCGCGTCCTGTCCCGCCCAGGGCCCAGCAAGCGGTGCTGGCGGCCGGCGGGGGAACGACCGGGGTTGAACGGGCAGTGAAGGCGATCCTGGCCCCCGTGTGGGCGTGTGGGAGGTTGGCGGAGGGCGCCGGTTTTTCGGACGCCCTCAACCGTGCCGCCTACACCCTCGGAGGCCTGGTGGCGGCTGGCCGCATGACGAAGGCGGAGGCTGAGCACATCCTCACCGAGGCCGCCGAGGCAGTCAGGCCCGGACAGCGTCGACGGGCCGAACAGATCATCAGCAGCGGTCTGACCGCCGGTTCGAAACGACCCCTGTACAACGGCGGGGGACACCTGTGACATCGCCGAGCAACCCGAAACTCTTCGACTTCGATCCCGCCGCGGTCGCGGCCCAGATCCGCAGTCAGGTCGCCGTACCGCTCCCGGCGCAGAATGACCCCGGACGCGTCAGTGATCCCAGGGTCACGGCCGCAGGGCTTCTTCCGGACACACTCTCGGACCGTGGCAACGCCAAGCTGTTCGTGAAGCTCTACTCCAACGATTACCGGCACGTCCCGGGGATCGGCTGGTACCGCTGGGACACCACCCGTTGGCAGATCGACGAGGACGACACGGTGTTGTGGGCGGCAGGTGACCTGGCGGAGAACATCGCGTTGCAGGATCCACGCGGTGTGTTCAGCACGGCTTCTCTGCAGCAGCACCGCAAACGATCGCTGTCCACGGCGGGCATTAACGCCATGCTTGCCCAGGCGAAGTCGGCTCCCGGCATGGTGCTCAACGCGGCCCGGTTGGATGCCGATCCGTACGCCCTGTGCACTCCCGACGGAATTGTTGACCTCAAATCAGGGATGATCAAAGCTCCTGACCCGAACAAGGACTTCCATTCCCGCTCCACCACCGTCGGTCCCCAGCACGTGCCCACCCCGCGATGGAACCGTTTTCTCACCGATACGTTTGGTGAGGATGCCGAGGGCACGGAAATGATTGAATTTCTGCAATTGTTGCTCGGATATTCCGTCACCGGCGACGTGGGTGGCCAGGTACTCCCATTTCTCTTCGGGTCCGGAAAAAACGGAAAATCAGTGCTTCTGGACGTCCTCATGCGGCTCCTCGGCGATTACGCGGACGCCGCGCCACCCGGATTCTTGATGGCCCGTCCCTATGAAGGTCACCCCACCGACCTGGCCGAACTTCACGGTCGTCGAGTCATTGTCTGCTCCGAGGTCAAACCCGGGGACAAGTTCGACGAGGCCCGCGTCAAGCTGTTGACGGGTGGTGACCGTATCAAAGCTCGGCGCATGCGGCAGGACTTCTTCAGTTTCCAGCCCACGCACAAGCTCTGGTTGCTTGGCAACCACCGGCCGGAGGTGGGGACGGGCGGATTCGCGTTCTGGCGCCGTATGCGGCTCATCCCCTTCGAGCGGGTCGTCTCCGATGATCGGAAGATCGACAACCTGGCCGACATCCTGGTCACGGAGGAGGGCCCCGGCATCCTAGGCTGGCTCATCGATGGCGCGCGGCGCTATCTGGAGGGATCTCGGGATCTGACAGGGCCGGAGCGGGTAAGGATCGCCACGAACGCCTATGCGGAGACGGAGGATCACACAGGACGGTTCTTCGAGGAGTGTTGCGTGCTTTCCGCAGATCTACGGGCGGAGCAGACGGGTCTCTACAAGGCGTACAAGGACTGGTGCCACAATGAGGGAGTGCCGCCTATGTCCTCTCGTGCCTTTGCCGCACGGGCACGAGAACTCGTCGGATTGGCGTCACCGAAGGAGATGATTCTGTCCAACCAGCGGAAGTACTACCCAGGTATCGGTCTGCTCACCGGCGAGGAGAGGGAAGCCGTCGCATGAGCTCCTTGATCACCGAGGACGAGATCAGTCACGAGACAGACCTCGTCTGGCTCGAAGACATCGGTCAGTTGGACTACGTCCGGCAAAGCCTCGATCGGCTGCCCACCCGCAGGGGGAAGCCGGCCTACCATCGTGATGGGCGCATGGTGGGATACGCCTGCCTGGGCACCGAGGCCAAGCCGTCGCGTTCGTCGGGGACCTTCCGTCGGCGAGTGTTCTGGTTGCTTCCGCACGACCGCGACAGTGAGCCGGAAGGCCTTTATGCAAAGGGGGCGCCCGCCGAGGCTGTCGACCCACGCACTCTGGCGGCGCGGGTCAAGGGATACAAAACGGAGCGTTCCGAAGGGGGCCCACCCTCGAGTGCCATGCAGGAGCTCGGGATAACTCTTCCGCTCTGACGGCGAAGCGACCGCGACAAAGGAATATGGCGCGCCGCTATCGGGTGTACGTGAGGCGTCCTGCTTCGAGCACCAAGTTGCCGCATGTGAGACTTACCATACTCGGGAGGTCACGAGCCGCCGAGGCTTCCGTAGGCTGTACCTATTTCTCCGAGGAGATGCTTCATGGCACGGGTTACCGTCACCATTTGCACGGACGATCTCACAGGAGAAACCGGTGACGATATATCCCCACACGTCTTCAGTCTCGACGGTGTCAGTTACGAGATCGATCTGGCGCCGGCAAGCCACCAGAGGCTTCTGGATGAGCTGGAACCGTTCATCCGGGCGGGCCGCCGCGTCGGCACCCGTGTCCCGCAAGGGCGCCGGACGTCTGTGCGTGGCGGTGCGACTGAAGCAGCCCGGATCAGGCAGTGGGCCCGAAGCCAGGGAATCGAGGTCAACGCCCGGGGGCTCGTACGTCAGGACATCGTCGACCAGTATGAGGAAGCCACGGCTGCCCGCTAGCGCCAGGGTCTGCGGATCTCCTTGCTCAGCCGAGGGACATTTGCCCGGCAGGCGGCACCGTCGATCCGTGACGGTCCTTCCGCCAGTCTGTCAGCGCAAGGCCCAGAGCCAGAAGGACCGCTAGGATACCAGCGCACACCGACAGGGCGACCGCCGCGGCGGCACCATCACCGTCCCCCTTCAGCAGGTAGTACAGACCGGGCAGCACCGCTGTGCCCACTGCCGCGCCGAGGCGCTGCCCGGTCTGTAGTGCCCCTCCCGCAACCCCCGCCATGGGGAGGGGGACCTCGCGCAGGGTCATCGTCACGTTGGGGGCGATGACGAAACCACTTCCGATGCCGCTCACGAGGAGCGCCGGCACCAGGGCCCAGATCGTCGTACCCGGCGGCACGAGCCACAGCAACAACGCGGTGGCTGTCAGCCCCAGCGTGACCGCGACCAGGCCGAGGACCGTGAGAAGACGCCCCAGACGCTGTACGAGTCGGCTGGCCACCACAGCGGCCGCTGCGCTGCCGACGGCGAACGGTGTCACGGCCAGCCCCGACTTCAGCGGCGAGTCCCCCAGTGCTTCTTGGAAATAGAGGGCGAATACCAGCCAGATGCCACTGAACCCGACGAAGTAGATGGTGGTCAGTGCGGACCCCACCGCGTATCCACGGACGTCGCGCAGCAACTTAGGGTCGATCAGGGGCTGGTGACCTCGGGCGGAGACTCGGCTCTCCCAGCGGGCGAAGGCGTAGAGCAGCAGCGCGCCGACGGGGAACAGCCACCACATCCGGTGCAGGCCGCCGGCGTCTGCCTGTATGAGCGGCAGCATCAACGCGAGGACGCCAAGCCCCAGCAGGGCGACCCCGGCGAGGTCCAGGTGTCCGGGCGTACCGGTCGCCTGCCTGGGCAGCAACCGGAGGCCCAAGAGGACTGCGGCCACCCCGATGGGCACGTTGACGTAAAAGATCCACCGCCAGCCGTCCGTACCGGTGACCAAGGCCAGGATGACGCCGCCGGTGATGGGGCCGACGGCGCTGGAGACGCCCACCGTGGCACTGAAAAACCCGAACGCGCGTGCCCGTTCCGCGCCCGCGAAGAGTTGCTGGATCAGAGCTGAGTTCTGCGGGGCCATGAAGCCGGCCGAGAGGCCCTGGAAGGCACGTGCGACCGTCACCAGTCCAATAGTGGGAGCGGCGCCGACCGCCGCGCTGCACAGAACGAAGGCGGACAGGGACACAAGGAAGATGCGTCGGCGTCCGACGGCGTCCCCGAGCCGGCCGGCCACCACGAGGGCGAGCGCGAACGTGAGGGCGTAACCCGACACCACCCATTGCACCGACGACGGCTTGGCGCCTAGATCACGCTGCATCGACGGCAGGGCCACGGATACGATCGTCACGTCCAGGAGGATCATGAAACCGGCCACCAGTGTGACCCACAGAGCGTGCCATCGGTTGGGGTCCTGTCCGGGAGCAGATCGTGTCTGGGGATGTGCAGTAGTGCGGGACTGGGGGCTCACCGCGACTCCTTTCGCCACTGTGATGCAGTGTGGAACGCCTGTCGCCTGAAGACATCACACGAACATGTGCTTCGGCCCGACCGGACGGGCCGAAGCACGTACGCCGTCAAATGACGGATGCTACGGCCCTGGGGCGGGCCTACGGTCAAGGTGTAGGGCGCACTGTTCGCCGGTCTCCTTGAGAGGAGTCGTGGAAGTGACGTCCCCGTCAGGTGAGACAGGCGGTCGTACGGCAGGCTTCTTACGCCACGACCTCTCCGGCCGAAAAGACCGGCGGTAACCAGTCCGGCAGGTACGCGCGTAAGCGCCGGGCGTCCGCCGTCTCACTCAGAGTGCTTGCTGCCGGGGTCCGGCCGGGCGCGTCGGAGAACCGATTGACACACCAAGAGGACGTCACCCATGGGGAGAGCCGCGGTCAACCGCAAGGTCGTCAGGATGCGCCGGGGGAGTGTCTCGGCGTGGGCGGACACGGTGGTGGCCGAGGAACCGCTTGAAATCCGTCTGAACGGGGAGGCGTTGGCCATCACCATGCGTACTCCTGGCGACGACTTCGCCCTGGCGGCCGGGTTCCTGGTCAGTGAGGGGGTGCTCGGTACGGTCGAGGAGTTGAGGAGCATCACCTATTGCGCCGGTGCCACAGAGGACGGACGCAATACCTACAACGTGGTCGACGTGCGGACGGTGAGCGGAGTCGGCGCCGAACACCTCAGGCTACAGCGCAACTTCTACACGACATCTTCCTGCGGCCTGTGCGGCAAGGCGAGCCTTGACGCCGTGCGAACCACTGCCCACTGGGAGCTGGCGGACGATCCGACTCTTACGTTGTCCCCCGAGCTGCTCGCCGCTCTGCCAGACAGCCTGCGCAAGGGTCAGAAGGTGTTCTCCCGAACAGGCGGGCTGCATGCGGCAGGGCTCTTCGATGAGCAAGGCCTGCTCATCGACCTCCAGGAGGACGTCGGCCGGCACAACGCCGTAGACAAACTGGTCGGGCGGGCCTTCCAGAAGGGTCTGCTGCCGTTGTCCAGAGCCATCCTGATGGTGTCGGGGCGTGCGTCGTTCGAGCTGGTGCAGAAAGCCGTCATGGCCGGGATACCGGTTCTGGCGGCCGTGTCTGCTCCCTCCTCGTTGGCGTGTGACCTTGCCCAGGAAAGTGGTATGACGCTGATCGGTTTCCTGAGGGGTGACTCCATGAACATTTACAGTGGTGAACGGCGGATTCTTCTCTGATCTGCCTCGCAGGGGTTGGACAACGGCGGAACCGTGGTCAGGACACTGCGTCCATGGCTGCTGCGCACCATCCAGGACGAGCAGACGGGACCAGCCGTCGACACACCGCGGAGCACGAGGAATCGCAGTCGCCCTCGAACGACGATGGTGAAGGCAGGCTCGCCCACCGGCTCGGCGAGCAGTTCTTCGAAGTACTGCTCTGCGTAGCCGGGACCCGCACTCTCGGTGCTGAGCAGCCGCTCGAACGCCGCGGGGTCACGGTCCCGCACGGCTGCAGCCGCGTCATCGCGCAGATCGGAGACGGTCACCGCCCCCCGTCGGTCCGGGGTGTGCCCGCTTTGCTGGTGGATGAAATAACAGATCACTGTGAGCCATGCACCGAACAGCCCGAACACCACCCAGGTCCACAGTCCATTCGGCTGGCGGGGCATGAGGGTTCCTCCGGTCGTGAAGGGAGGCGGCAACACGGGGAAGGAACGGCCTGGTGCGGGGAGAGTTGTGCCCGGTGCCACGTTCGGCCGTTCAAGCACCTGTCGAACGCGGGGCTCTCCACGGTGGACAGCCACCGGGCACTCTTCCCATCCCTCACGAGTGCCCGGTGACCGGCCGCGAAGCCCCGGTGCCGTGCCCCGAGGCCGTCGGTGGAGTCAGGCCGCCGCCGGCGGCTGATCACTCGGAATAACCCAGTCAGGCCGTACCCAGTGGCAGGTGTAGCCGCCCGGATGCTTGCGGAGGTAGTCCTGGTGTTCCTCCTCCGCGGGCCAGAAGGGCCCGACGGGCTGGACCTCGGTGACCACCGGCCCCGGCCAGCGCCCTGAGGCGTCGATGTCCGCGATGGTCTGCAGGGCGGTTCGGTGTTGGTCCTCGCTTGTGTAGAAGATGGCCGAGCGGTAGCTGCGTCCCACGTCGTTCCCCTGCCGGTCCCGCGTGGTCGGGTCGTGGAACCGGAAGAAGAACTCCAGCAGTTCCCTGTAGGACAGCCGTTGCGGATCGAAGAGAATCTCCACAGCTTCGGCGTGGTCACCGTGGTTGTAGTAGGTCGCGTGAGGAGTGTGACCGCCGGTGTATCCGACCCGCGTGCCGAGGACGCCAGGGAGGTCTCGCAAGAGTTCCTGGGCTCCCCAGAAACATCCGCCAGCCAGTACGGCGCGTTCAGTTGACATGGTCCAACACCTTCGATCCTTCGCTCATCTGCGGTGACGCCCGGCTCACGTGATGAACGCACCGTTAGCCGGGCTTTCATCGGGCGGTCTGCGCAACAGACATCCAGGATGGCTGTTGCGACGGGACAGCGCGATGGAGCACGCCCCATGTATGTGAGGTCCCTTCCATGGGGATACCCCTATTCGAACGCCGCACCAGCCGACTGTCAGGTGTGACACACATGACCTTCTACGGTCAGCCGGGTGTATGTATCACGTACACCCATGAGTGGTACCCCGCCCTTATGCTTCATGAAGCGACGGGACGCCCCGGCCCCCCCGACCGGGTCGTTCCGCCGCAGCTGAGTTCCAGCGCCATCCTGGCAACGGCGCAGGGCTCGGCGGGGCGGGTCGGCGGACGGACTCCGAGTGGTGCGCCTCGTGCCGTCTGTCGGCTCGTCACGTCCGAGGGCCCATCCGCCGGAAGGCGGAGAGACCGGATGCTCCTGCGGGAAACAGGTGGGCCGAGGCACACCAACGAGCGGGAGGAGGACGCCATGCAGATCGCCTTCAGTAACGTACGGCCGTGGTCTTCGACGCTACGCCGAGTATCGGCACGGACGTCGTCCAAGAGGTGGCACGGGCCGGGGACAGGGGCGGACGTCAGCGGCAGGAGCAGAGACGGGATGAGCGACAGGATTCCCGCGCTCTGCGTTTTACCGCTGGACGAGCTGGTAAGCCCCGCCCGCCGGCATCAGCACGGAGCAGGAAGTGTGGCACCTCGCCGGGGTGCGGAAGGCGCTTCGACATGTGGTTGACAACCTGGGCGTCCACAGATCCGTGCTGCTGACCCGATGCACCTGCCCGCAACGGAGGAACGCGACTGAGGCCGCGTACAGTACGTGGTGAGTCATGCGGCGATCGCCGTTCCGGCCGAACCGGTCCGCTACGGTATGACCCGTATCTCCTTGTGCGCGGTGAGCCGAGGGTGCGGCAGAAGCCGGGTCGCACGGAAGTGATGGTGAACTAGGTGATTCCCTGCCCCAGGCGCACCGGGGGAGCGAGGATCCGGGCCCGGACCAGGACTGGTCGGGCGTCCTTGCCGTGGAGGGAGGTACAGCATTGCCGCTCGCACGCCCTGCTGCAACGGCCGACCCAGCCGGAGGAGAGCGCGAGCATGGTCGTCCACCTCAGCCCAGCAGGCGTTCGGGACCATCGGAGGGACGCTGCGTTGCGGCGGGCACACGGATGGGATCCCGCCCTGAGCTGCCGGGACGAGCAGCAACAGATCCCGGGCCGTAGAGCAGGCGTCGGGCTCGTACCGGTTGCCGCCGCGTGCGCACGTCTCGGCGGTTGAGCGAAGGAGTCTCAAGTGCAACTGCCGATCCGCAGCGTCCTGCCTGCCATCCTGGACAGCGTCTCGCAGGTCGTCTGGGTGGTTGACCACCGGGGGGACATCGTTTACACCAATCCGGCCGGTGTCGCCGCGCTCGGCTATGACGATGTCGAGGATTTGGTGGGTCTACCCAGCCACGAGACTCTGCATCCCTGCCGTCCGGACGGCTCTCCCTTCCCCGTCTCCGAGTGTCGGATGCTCCAGCCGGCCGTCACGGGCGTGCCGGCACACGGCAGCGACGAGTGGTTCAGACGGCGGGACGGCTCCTTTTTCCCGGTCTCCTGGTGGGCAGCGCCCATCGACCTGCCGGAAGGACGCGGAGTCGTCTACTCCTTCTTCGACGCGACCGAGAGCCGCGAGCTCGAGCGCGCCCGGAGGGAGAGGGACACGGCGCGCATCCGGGCGGACGAGTCACGCGCCGCGCAACGGCGGATCATGCAGAGTATCGAGTCGGTGCGTCGGCAGACGGCGCGCGACCTGCACGACGGCGCGCAGCAGCGGCTGGTCAGCCTGCTGATCGGGCTGCGCCTAACCCGTGACATACTGCCGGAGTCCGCCTCCGGCGCCGCCGCGCTTCTCGACCAGTCCATCGCCGATGCGCAGACCGCGATCGACGAACTGCGCGAGCTGGCGTACGGCGTTTACCCTTCCGTGCTTCAGGCCAAGGGGCTGGTGACAGCGGTGGAGTCGCTGGCCGAGCGGTGCGCAGTACCAACGAGCGTCGTGGGGGAGTATCCGCGCCGGCTGCCCGCCGAGGTCGAGTCGAACGCATACTTCGTCATCGCTGAGGCACTGACGAACGCGGTGAAACACGCGCACGCGTCGCATATCCGCATCACGATCGAGCTGAAAGAAGCGTTGCTCATCGAAGTCGCTGACGACGGAATCGGAGGTGTCGCCCACGACGCCGGCAGCGGTGGCCTCATCGGTTTGGAGGACCGGGTGAGCGCGTTCGACGGGGTCGTCGTCATCGACTCCCCGCCGGGACAGGGCACCACGGTGCGGGCGGAGATTCCCGTACCGGAATGAGCGGCAAACCGTGGGGCTGCCCCTATGGTCTAGGCAGCGAGACCCGGGGCATCCTGAGAAACATGTCCGTCAACATTGTGGTCGTCGACGACGACCCTGGGTTCCGTCGCATCGCCAAGACGCTGCTGACGGCGCGCGGTATGCACGTCGTAGCCGAGTCGGAGGACGGCGCTTCGGCCCTGGCGGCGGTGCGCGCGTACCGGCCGGACGGTCTTCTTCTGGACTTGCATCTCCCCGATCACGACGGAGTGGCCGTCGCCCGCCTGCTGCGGGCGGAGGAACAGCGGCCGCGGATCGTGCTCACTTCCACCGAGCAGTCGTTCTGGTCGGCGGACGAATTGCGGCAGGCGGGGATCGAGACCTTCATTGCGAAGGACAGGCTTTTCGACGCCGACCTGAAAGCGATCTTCGGGCCGACCGCCTGAACAGTGCGGGCGGCCCGGCGCCGTCGGCGTCCTCACTGCTTGAGGTAACGCAGCACCGCGAGAACCCGGCGGTGCTGATTGGACGTCGCCTGGCTGAGACCCAGCTTCATGAAGATCCCCGTCACGTGGCGTTCCACAGCGGGCACGGTCACCACGAGCTTCCTGGCGATGCCCGTGTTGGAGTGGCCCTCAGCCATCAGGGCCAGCACCTCGCGCTCCTTCGGCGTGAGGGCCGCGAGCGGGTCCTCTTTGCGTTTGCGCCCGACAAGGGTGGAGATCACATCCGGGTCGAGGGCCGATCCACCGGCGACCACCCGTTCCACGGCGTCGATGAGTACCTGGGGGCTCGCGACCTTCTCCTTGAGGAGATAGCCCACCCCGCTCGGATCATCACCGACCAGATCCAGCGCGTAGGAGGCGTCCAGGAACTGGGAGAGCACGATCACAGCGGTGTCCGGCTGCGCGGCACGGATCTTCTGCGCGGCCTGCAGCCCGTCCGCGGCGAGGTTGGGCGGCATCTGAATGTCGGTGATCACGACGTCCGGATGCTGGCTTTCGGCGGCGCGTACGAGGTCGACCGCGTTGTCCACCGCGGCGACTACGGTGATGCCGGCGTTGCGCAAGATGGTCGCGATACCCTCGCGGACAATGGCCTGATCTTCTCCGAGCACTGCTCGCAGGGGTTCACTCATGACGGCATCCTAGTCCGAGCTCGATGTTCGGGTGTGGGGTGAGTCTGCGTCATGTCAGTCATATGACATCAGTGTCGACTATGTCCTGTTCCATCCAGATAGTTTTGCCGTCCTCCGTATAGCGTGTCCCCCAGCGCCGAGCCAGGGCAGCCGCGATCATCAGGCCCCTGCCGTTCTCCTCCTGGGCCCGGGCGCGCCGGAGGTGCGGTGCGAACGCGGACCCGTCGGAGACCTCCACGGTCAGCGTGGCGTCCCGCACGAGCCGCACGTGCGGCGCTCCCGTAGCGTGCCGCAGCACATTAGTGACCAGTTCGCTCACGATCATCTCGGTAGCGAAGGAGTGGTCGGCCAGCCCCCACCTCGTCATGTGCTGTCGGACCCACTGGCGGCAGCTGCCCACGCAGGCAGGCTGGCGGTCGGCAGTCCAGGTGACGACACTGTCCGCGGCCAGTTGGTGCGTCTTAGCAGTGAGCACGGCCGCGGACCGTCCGTGAGCCCCGCCCATCATGCGGTAGACGATGGCGTCACACGTGCCCTGGGCATCGGCCGGGGCGGCCGCTGCCGCTCGACTGAGAAGGGTGCCCGGATCGTCGCATGGCGGTTCCTGCAGAAGCCCGGCCGAGTAGAGCGTCAGTACGCTGTCCGGGGCCAGGGTGGTGTGGGCGGCCTCGTAACCGGTCCGGCCACCCAGTGCCGGGCCACGGGGGACGGGCACCTCCAGTACGGTGCCGTCCGGTGCCGTCACCAGCGGAGCCGGCCAGCCCGCCGAGGCCACGGAGAGGTCGCCCGAGGCGGGATCGTAGACGCAGTACTGGCAGTGGGCGCGCTCCTCCCGGCGTGTGCCGTCCGTATCGGCCAGACCGAGGCGGGGGACGACGTCGTCCAGGTGGGCGAGCACCTCCTCGGGAGGAAGTTCCAGGGCGGCGAGCGTCGTTACGGCGGTGCGCAGCCGGCCCATGTCCACTGAGGCGTCGAGCCCCTGGCCTGGAACCTTTCCAATGACCAGGGCGACCCGTGCGCTCGACAGGGGCAGGACGTCGAACCACGCGGTCCAGCGGGAATCCGGCAGCCAGAAACTGGCTGTGTCCACCGCTGTCACCCGGGGCAGCGACCGCGGCAACAGCCGCCTTTGCAGTGTCACAGCCGTGGTGTGCTCCCGCATGAACCGGCGGGCGTTCTCGAGGTGCGCGGCCGCCTTTCCTATGACCTGCTCCACCAGCGCGACGTCCTGTGTGTCGAAGGGCACCGGGTGCCGGGGCCCGCGGTACAGACTGACCAGACCAAGGACCCGGCCCTGGTGAATGAGAGGGGCCACGATCATGGAGTGGATGCGTGCCTCGCGCAGCGCGCCCGCGCGAGCCGCGTCGTGCCTGAGCCAGGCGGGGTCCGAAGGATCAACCAGCCGGGGAGCCAAATCCGCGAGAACCTGCGTGTAGGGAGTGGGAAAGACGAAGCGGCTGGGCTCGCCCACGGCGTGCACCCCCTCCAGGCCACCGGGGGCCTCGAACGCCGTGCGGCGCAGCGGATCCGCAGGGGTGAGGGGCGCCGCGGGCGGGTCGCCCCCGTCCAGGACGGCGCCGACCAGATCGACCGACACCGCATCGGCGAAGTCGCGCGTCAGGGTGGTGGCCACCTCCTGGCTGGTGCGGGTCGCGCTGAGTGTTGTGCCGATCTCACGGTGTGCTGCCGACAGCACTTGCTCCCGGGCGTGCGAGCGTGCTTCACCGGTCACGTCGTGAACGAGAGTGGCGGCACCGACCACGGTGTCGCCGTCGCGCAGGCACAGGGCGGTGATCCGGTAGACACGGTGACCGGCGCCTTTGGACGGCACGCTGACGAACCGCTCGGCCACCGTCCGCGGCCCGCGCACGACCTCCCGCAGCAGGCGGCTCGTCGGAAGACTGGCGTCCAGGTCTGCGGCAGTGCGGTGCAGTACTTGGGCAGCCGCGCGGTCGCGGATGCGCAGTGCTGCCGCGTTGCTGCGCAGCAGTCTGAGATTCTTGTCGAAGAGTTCCATACCTGCGGGCGCGTATTCGAATGCCGTACGTGTGTACGCGGCCTGCGTGCGCGCCAACTCAGCATTGGTAGCCGTTCCCGCCACGGTCACGTGGGTGTGCGCCTCATCACGCCACACGTCGAGTTGCAGCACAGCGGACGCGTCGCAGCCTGCCCGGTCGAGCAGTCGGCCGAGGAAGAGGTGGGCCGGCGCCCGTCCGGATTCCTCCGCCGGGTCGTCTCCCGGTGTGTGAACCGACCTGCCTTGCGCGTCGAAAACGAAGAACCGCTCACATGTCATGTCGGACCTCCTCCGTCGGCCGTTCGGCGTGCTACGTGCCGCGTTCGCGCCCGCATGTCCGGCCGGTGTCCCTTCACGGTGACCATCGCCCCCCGTTTGGGCAACCGGGTGACCGGAAAATGAGACGGAGGCGTATCCGGTCCCGTTGTATCTGCGACCGGAGAAGTGGATTCACTCGTTCATGTGATGCGCGAGACAGAACATCGCCCCATCCTGGATGACAGGAGAACCGACGAAGAAAGGCGCACGTGATGTCGTTCGTTACGGTGGGGCATGAGAACTCCGGTCCGATCGAGCTGTACTACGAGGACCATGGCAGTGGTCGTCCGGTGGTGCTGATCCATGGGTATCCGCTGAACGGGCATTCGTGGGAGAAGCAGGAGCGGGTGCTGCTGGAGGCGGGGTACCGGGTGATCACGTATGACCGGCGGGGGTTCGGCCGGTCGAGTCAGCCGGTGGTGGGGTATGACTACGACACGTTCGCGGCGGATCTGAAGGTGCTGCTGGAGCACCTGGATCTGCGGGACGTGGCGCTCGTGGGGTTCTCCATGGGGACGGGCGAGGTGACCCGTTATCTGGGCCGGTACGGTTCGGAGCGGGTGTCGAAGGCGGCGCTTTTGGGTGCGATTCCTCCGTTTCTGCTGAAGACGGAGGACAATCCTGAGGGTGTGGACGCGTCGGTGTTTGAGGAGATCAAGGCGGCGGTGCTGAAGGACCGTCCGGCGTATTTCAAGGATTTCCTCGATAATTTCTACAACGTGGACATGTACGCGGGGACGCGGATCAGCGATCAGGCGTGGCAGAACAGTTTCAACGTCGCAGTGGCGGCATCGGCGTGGGCGGCGTACGCGTGCGTGGACACCTGGCTGACGGACTTCCGCGCGGACCTGCCGAAGATCGATGTGCCGACCCTGCTGGTGCACGGCGACGCGGACCGCATCCTGCCCTACGAGAACACCGCCAAGCGGCTGCCTGGTCTGATCGAGGACCTGACGTTCGTGACGGTCGAGGGCGGTCCGCACAACATCGCCTGGACCCACCCGGAGGAAGTCAACACCGCCCTGCTGGACTTCCTCGCCAAGTGACGCCACGTCAGCACGGCTGAAGACGTTGTGGCCCGTCCGGTGAAGCCTTCGCCGGACGGGCCACAGGCGTGTCGGTTGTGCTGCCACTGCTGCCGGTCGTGGGTTCGGCCGCGGAGCGGCTGGTGCCGAGGTGAGTCATGGGAGCTGTCCAGCGGGTGGAGCCCGAGGCTCCGTCCCGGCCTCAAGGTGGCGGCCGACGCCGGCACGGTGACCGCGAGGTGCTGGCTGCGACCGTGTTCGTGGCAACGTCGGGCTGCACGTGGCAGCAGCTTGCGTTCGGGCCTTCGGGAGCGACGGCTCATCGGCGCTTTGCCGAGTTGGACTGGTCTTGCTGCGCTATCGATTCGGTGAACATGCGGGTTCTGGACACGGGGACCTGACCGATCCGCATCCTGTCCACCGGGGCACAGTACGGCTCGAAGATCCACCTGATCAACGAGCGGACCGGTCTGCCCCTCTCCGTCGGGATCTCGGGAGCGAACCTGCACGACAGTCAGGCGCTGATTCCGCTGGTGAGATCGAGTCCTCCAAGCGGCTGGGCCCGCCACCGGTGGACCACCGAACGCACCACGTCCTGGCTCGCCGGCTGCACGCCCGCTACGAGCGCAAAGCCGAGCACGTCTCGGCCTTCACCAGCATCGCCTGCACCCTCATCCGCCACCGAAGACTCACAGACTCACCGTCTGAGATGGGTCTGTACGCGGCCGCATCACATTTTTTCGGGCGGCGGCCCCTCGGACAGGGTCGCGGCCCCGTCTGTTGGGCCAACCCCACAGCGCTGCACGGGTGGTCCACATACAGGGTGCCCGGCCTGCCCGATGGTGACCGGAAAGTGCCGGCGGAAAACTGGTGAGAGCGCCGAGAGGGTCGCCCCATCGCCCCCGCCTCGACGTTGTGATCGATGCTTACGCGCTTCTGTTGCCATTGATCGCATGATGTGTTATCGTCGATCACGTCAAGGCGTCATCAGCGATACGGCTTCACCCCGGTGGGCCGAGCAGCTGTTATACCGATCAAGGACTGGTCAACATGACGGACACCCAGACCCGCGTCGCGCTCGTCACTGGCGCCACCGGCGGTATCGGCCTCGCCGTGACCGACCGCCTGGTCCAGGACGGCTTCGCTGTCGCCGTCCACTACGCGGGCAACAAAGCCAAGGCGGACGAGACGGTGGCGGCCATCAAGGCCCGCGGCGGCAAGGCCATCGCCGTCAGCGGTGATGTGGCCGACGACGAGGCCATGACCGCGGCGTTCGACGCTGCGGAGGCAGAGTTCGGTGGCCTGGACGTCGTGGCCAACACGGCAGGCATCATGCTCCTGTCGCCGATCGCGACACTCAAGCTGGAGGACCTGGACCGCATGCACCGCACCAACATCCGGGGCACCTTCGTCGTCTCGCAGCAGGCCGCGCGACGCCTGCGCACAGGTGGTGCTCTGATCAACTTCTCCACGTCTGTCACCCGGCTTCAGTTCCCCACCTACGGGGCCTACGCCGCGAGCAAGGGAGCGGTCGAGGCGATGACCCTGGTGCTCGCCCGCGAACTCCGTGGCAAGGACATCACCGTGAATGCGGTGGCCCCCGGCCCCACGGCAACGCCGCTGTTCCTGGAGGGCAAGGACCAGGCGGCCCTCGACAACCTCGCCAAGGCGGCTCCGCTGGAGCGGATCGGCACCCCCGAGGACATCGCCGAGGCCGTCTCCTTCCTGGCCGGCCCCGCGCGCTGGATCAACGGCCAGATCCTCTTCGCCAACGGCGGCATCGCCTGACCCCCGGCTCCGCGCTCGGCCGAGCCCCCGCCTGTCCGAGGCGCCTGGAGCCTCAAGGTCCCACCCCACTCCGAGAAGAGATCCGCACGCGCGGACGAGGAGATTCCCATGGGCAACATCGTCGTCATCACCGGTGCCTCCAGCGGCTTCGGCGCCCTCACCGCCCGCGCCCTCGCCGATGCCGGCAACACCGTCTACGCCGGCATGCGGGAGACCGAGGGTCGCAACGCACCGCAGGCCGAGGACGCCGCCGACTACGCCAAGGAGCACGGTGTTGACCTGCGCGTCATTGAACTGGACGTCAACTTCGAAGATTCCGTCGACTCGGCCGTCGAGCAGGTGATCGGTGAGCATGGCCGTATAGACGTGGTGATTCACAATGCCGGTCACATGGTGACCGGGCCCGCCGAGGCCTTCACGCCAGAGCAGTTGGCCCAGCTCTACGACATCAATGTGCTGTCCACCCAGCGGGTCAACCGCGCGGTGCTGCCGCACCTGCGCGAGGCCGGCAGGGGCCTGGTCGTCTGGGTCTCCAGCTCCAGCGTCAAGGGCGGCACCCCTCCCTACCTCGCCCCCTACTTCGCCGCGAAGGCCGCTATGGACTCGCTCGCGGTCAGCTACGCCGGCGAGCTGGCCCGCTGGGGCGTCGAAACCTCGATCGTGGTCCCCGGCTCCTTCACCAGCGGCACCAACCACTTCGCGCACTCCGGTCACCCGGCCGACGGCGCCGTCGAGGCCGAGTACGAGGCGAGGTATCCGGGCCTGCTCCAGCAGGTCTCCCAGAAGCTCGCGGCGCTAGCCCCGGCAGGCGCTGAGGCCTCGCTCGTCTCCGACGAGATCGCCCGTATCGTTGCCCTGCCCGAGGGCCAGCGCCCCTACCGCGTCCACATCGACCCGGCGAACGACGGCTCCGAGGAGGTCTCGGAGGTTGCCGACCGTATCCGCCGTGAGTTTCTGACGCGCATCGAACTGGCCGACCTGCTGACTGTGCACCCGGCCGGCGCCTGACGGGATGGCACAGCGCGCGACGAGGGGGGCGGCCCGCGGACCGGTCCCCTCGCCGTCCACGGTCCTCGAAAAGGCGACCGCGGTGAGTTACTTCCTATGATCAACTGGACTGAGGTTTACTCCGGACATAATCTTTGGCCGTAGCAAAAACAATTGACTGCACACGTGACGGGGGATGCAGCTCTGCTGCCAGGGGTCATTCCATGATGAGTCGGGAAGCGTCGGGGACGCTGCTGGTTGGCCGCGAGGCGGAGTTGCGAACGCTCGACAGCTTCTTCTCGCGCGCTCGCCGTGACGGCGCCGTCCTGCTACTGAGCGGAGAGGCGGGCGTCGGCAAGAGTGTCCTGCTCAACGCGGCCGTGGCCCGTGCCGAAGCGGTCGGCGCCAGGGTCATCCGTGCCACGGGCGTGCAGTTCGAAGCCGACGTCAGCTACGCCGTTCTCAATCAGCTCATGCTGCCCCTCGCCCCGCGCTTCGCCCATCTCGGCGAAGTGGAGCGCAACGCACTCATGGTGGCCCTGGGGCTGGTGTCGGGCCGGGTGCCGGAGCGGACCGTCGTCGCCCGCGCCTGTCTGAACGTGCTGCGGCACGAGGCCGGGCAGCGTCCGCTGCTGCTGGTCGTTGACGACCTGCCCTGGATCGACCGGCCCACCACCATCGTCCTCGAATACCTCGCACATCACCTCGCGGGCAGCGGAATCGGACTGCTCACGGCCTCCCGGACCGGCGAGGAGAGCTACTTCGATCCCAACGGTCTGCCCGGACTGCGCGTGGAGCCGGTCGGTGAGGAAGCCGCCGACGAGTTGCTGCGCACCGCCTTCCCGGAGATGGCGGTGCGGGTACGGCGGCGCATTCTCGCCGAGGCCCAGGGCAATCCCCTCGCGCTGCTGGAACTCGCCGACGCGCTCGATCCCGCCCAGCTGACGGCCCGCGGAGTGCTTCCCGAGGTGCTGCCGCTCACAGATGGCATCGAAGCCCTCTTCGCCTCGCGAATCAAGCAGCTACCGGAGCTCACGCGGGAGACCCTGCTGCTGGCGGCGCTGGAGGGCAGCGGCGATCTTGGGCTGCTGCGCCACACCACAAGCTCGGTCACCGGGACCAGCGCGCTCGTCCCGGCGGAGACCGCGAGGCTGATCGAAATCGACGAGGCGGCGAGCCGCGTGGTGTTCCGGCACCCCCTCGTGCGATCAGCGGTGGTCGAGTCCTCGACAAATGTGGAACGACGACGGGTGCACCGCAGACTGGCCGACTTCTTCGCCCGGGACGCCGAGCGCCGTGCCTGGCACCTGGCCGAGTCCTCGGTGGAGCCCGACGAGGCGGTCGCCGCCCTTCTGGAAGAGGCGGCCCGTCGCAAACTCCACCGGGGCGACGCCACCGGCGCGGTCGCGTCCCTCACCCGGGCCGCCCACCTCAGTCCGAGCGCCGCCGACCGGGGGCGCAGGCTTGCGGAGGCCGCCTACCTCGGGGCCGACGTCACCGGCGAGCTGGACAACGCCTCGCAGCTGCTCGATCAGGCCCGCGCCTTCGACCCGGATCTTGGCGGCTCCCTGCACGCCGCTTCAGCCGCAGCCTTCATCCTGGTCAACGGCGACGGCATCATCGACACCGCGCACCGTATGGTCGTCTCCGCCATCGAGAACGGCGACCATGGTTACGACGCCAACAACACCGACCTGACGGACGCCCTGTACACCCTCCTGCTCATTTGCTGGTGGGCCGGTCGCGAGGACTTCTGGCCTCCGTTGTTCGACGCCATCGACCGGCTGGTCCCCGAACCACCGGAGGTCATCTGGCTGATGAGCACGGCGTTTCCCGACACCGCCCGGGCCACGGTGGAAACCCGGCAACGCCTGGCCGCACTCATCGACCGCCAGAGTACCGAGTTCGACCCCGGCACCCTCGTCCGGGGCAACACCTCGGCCGTCTACATTGACCTGCTGGGCGGCTGCCGGGACAGCGCCTGGCGGCTCATCGAAAGCGGCAGGGCGGGCGGCACGGTCCGTTCCAGCCTGGCCGGTCTGATGCACCTGTGCCTGGACGACTTCGCCACCGGCCGCTGGGAAGAGGGGCAGCGCCTGGCTGACGAGGGTCTGGCCCTGGCAAAGGCCCACGGTTACGACTTCATCAGCTACTACTTCCTCTTCCACCAGGCCCTGCTGGCCGCGGCGCGAGGCCAGGACGCGGCGATGCACCGATGGGCCGACGAACTGACCAGGGTGACCACCCAGCGCCGTGCCTACGGTGCCGCCCGCTTCGCCGACCACGCCCGGTCCCTGGGCGCCATCGGCCGCGGCGACTTCGAGGCCGCCTACCACCACGCTTGCGCCCTCAGCCCGGCCGGCACGCTCGCCCCGTACACCCCGCACGCCCTGTGGGTGATGCTCGACCTGGTGGAGGCAGCCCTGCGTACCAACCGGCGGGAGCAGGCCGAGGCCCACGTCAGCGCCATGTGCGAGGCCGCCTTGTGGGACGTGTCACCCCGCCTGGGCATGCTCACCCATGCCGCCCGTGCCCTCGTGGCCAGCGATGCTGAGGCTCCGGCCTTGTTCGATAAGGCCATCGGCACCCCCGGCGCACGAAACTGGCCTTTCGACTACGCACGTGTCCGTCTGCTGTACGGTGAGCGACTGCGCCGGGCCCGCGCGCCCATCGAGGCACGCCAGCACCTGAGCGCCGCGCTGGGGATCTTCGAGGAACTGGGTGCCGTCCCCTGGGCCGCCCGGACGGCCGCCGAACTGCGAGCTGCCGGCCAGGCCCAGCCGAACACCGCCGTCCCCGCCGCGGCCGCGGCCGGGCTGACCGCTCAAGAGACGGAGATCGCGCTGCTTGCGGCGGAGGGACTCACCAACAAGCAGATCGGCGAGCGGCTGTTCCTCTCACCGCGTACAGTCGGCTCCCACCTCTACCGCATCTTCCCCAAGCTCGGCATCACGTCCCGGGCCGCCCTGCGCGACGCCCTGTCCGACAGAGAGATGTGACGTCCACCCGGTCGCACCTCTGCCGCGCGTACGAGGCAGAGAAAGCACCTCTGACCTGGCCGGATACCTTCTGACGTCAAATGACGGATGCCTTCGGCCCGCGTCGGCTGCGACAGTCGTGTCATCAACGGCGAAAGAGCCGGGCACGACGAAGGAGCCGGGCGGTGGGCTTGACCGACAGCGAGGCGGGAACGGGAGCGCTATCCGGCGCCGCCCAGTTTCGTCCGTCGGACTGCGATCGAGCCATGTTCTCGAATCGCTATGGGAAGGGGCAACGCGATGACGTCGCTCGCCGATGATCTGGGGCACATCCTTGACGTCATGCAGCAGCCGGCCTGGGCAGTGGACGCCGAGCACCGCGTGTTCCACGCCAATCCGCTGGCCGCCGAGTTCCTCGGCCACAAGCGTGCCACCGACCTGCTGGGCATGGATGGCAGGCCGGCCGAGTTCCCCGGCCCCATGCCGCAGAGCCATGCCGCCGCGCACACTGCACCATCCCGTCGGCGTGGCACGCTCCCGCACGCCGACGGCTTCCGCCTGCCGGTCGAGTGGTCCGTCGTCCCCTTGACTCGGCCGAGTGGTGGTGCCGCCGTGTACGTCTTCCGTGCGAGCACCGGCGTACCCGTCGCCGCCCGAGAGCCCAAGGAGGAGGAACCAGCGCGGGCACGGGGCGCGGGGCTCGACGCCGACCTGCACCGCGGCGCGGCCCGCACCCTCCAGCACGGTGCCCAGGAACGCCTGACATCGCTGCTGCTGGGCCTCAACCTACTGCGTGAGCAGGTTCCCCCGCCGGCGGCAGGGATGCTCGACCACGCGATCCGGGACGCCGAGGCGGCACTGGGCCATGTCAGGGAGGTGACGCACGAACTTTACCCGGGTGTACTCCGGCTGCGTGGGCTTCCGGCCGCGCTCGCCGTGCTGGCGGGACAGTGGCCGGTATCCGTCGGCGTCTCCGGAAACCTGCGGGAACGGCTGCCGCACGCGGTGGAGATGCACACCTACTTCCTGATCCGGGAGGCGCTAGGCAGAGCGGTGCACGGTTCAGGGGCCAGCACGGTCCACGTGGCCACGGACTTTGACCTTGAGCTGGTGGTCACCGTCGTGGACGACGGTGTCGCCACCGGTGACGGCCCGGACTCGGCACCGCTGGCGGCGATCGCCGACCGGGTGGCCGTACTGGACGGGTCGCTCAGTGTCCGGCAGACGGTGGGTGAGGGCACCACGCTGCGCGCTGTCATCCCGGTTCAGGCGTACACCGTTCCTCAGGAGGACGACCTCTACGGCGGCTAGAGGAACGTCTGCACATGAGACGTCGGGTTGGGGATTCGTACGGCCGTTGCTGCCGGGGTCCTTGCTGGCTCACGGGCGGCTGGACGGCCGTAACATACTCAGCGGGACCGTGCGGACGATCCGCCGCCCACCGGCATGCCGCCGGGGCCCGAAAAGGGGGCGCGGCCCGGCACTCGGACGCTCCCGGGGCAGTCGGACCAGTAGGATCAACCTGGCGTTCGGTGATGCCGGGCGCCCGCTCGCCTTGCGGCCTACCCACGTCCTGGGGGACGGTGGCTACAGCTCCAAGGTCATCCGGACCTGGCTGCGACGGAGTGGCATCGCATACATCATCGCCGAGCGAGCCGGCCAGATCCGCAACCGGCTCCGTCGCGGCAGCCAGGCGGGCGACCACCGGCCTTCGACCGGCGTCTGTGCAAGCGGCGCACCGTGGTGGAACGGTGTGTCCACCGCCAGGCATTAGCGCCGCATCGCCACTCGCTACGACAGGACCGCCGAGACCTACCGAGCGACCGTGACCCTCGCCGCGCTCCGGATGTCGGCGTGAGATCCGAAGACGACCCCTAGCCGGAGGAAACCTGGTTTCGGCATCTCAGCTCAAGAGGCGCGTGGAACGGGCGCATTTCCACCTTGACGTCAAATGACGGATGCTCCATCCCCTCGTGAACGAGAGGCTGGTCCTGTGGTCGTCAGGAGAGCGAACGGAGCAGAAGATGGACCAGCATCGTGAGCACGCGGCTCGCCCCGTCGAGCGGGCACCGCTCGACGGTCCCTCCGGTATTGTCCGCCACGACATCTGGGTGTGGCTGGCTCCGGCCGGAACGCTCCGCATTCCCGTCCGTGCCTGCTTCGCTTACGACCGGACCGACCCGCTGGCCGTGCGCGTCTCCTTCAACCTGCCGCATCAGCGGCAGGTGACCTGGGTCTTCGCCCGGGACCTGCTCGCCGACGGACTGCACTTCCCCGTGGGAGCCGGTGACATCCGGATGTCGCCCGACAACGGTCCGGCAGGTGGTACCGCGCGCATCGTGTTGAGCCCGCCCTCCGGGGCAGCGTTGATCGAAGTGCGCAGGTCCGCCGTCCGCACCTTCCTGCGGGCCACGGAACGCCTGGTCCCGAGGGGGCAGGAAACCATCGACATCGACGCCTTCCTCAGGGAGTGCCTCGGCGACGCTTGAAACAGCCGGCTTCCGCGTTTCCTCGCACATTCAGGTGATGCGGAACGGCCGGTCGTCCATCAATCTGAGCACAGACAACCGACGAGAGGTATGAGCCATGTCGTTCGTTACGGTGGGGCATGAGAACTCCGGTCCGATCGAGCTGTACTACGAGGACCATGGCAGTGGTCGTCCGGTGGTGCTGATCCATGGGTATCCGCTGAACGGGCATTCGTGGGAGAAGCAGGAGCGGGTGCTGCTGGAGGCGGGGTACCGGGTGATCACGTATGACCGGCGGGGGTTCGGCCGGTCGAGTCAGCCGGTGGTGGGGTATGACTACGACACGTTCGCGGCGGATCTGAAGGTGCTGCTGGAGCACCTGGATCTGCGGGACGTGGCGCTCGTGGGGTTCTCCATGGGGACGGGCGAGGTGACCCGTTATCTGGGCCGGTACGGTTCGGAGCGGGTGTCGAAGGCGGCGCTTTTGGGTGCGATTCCTCCGTTTCTGCTGAAGACGGAGGACAATCCTGAGGGTGTGGACGCGTCGGTGTTTGAGGAGATCAAGGCGGCGGTGCTGAAGGACCGTCCGGCGTATTTCAAGGATTTCCTCGATAATTTCTACAACGTGGACATGTACGCGGGGACGCGGATCAGCGATCAGGCGTGGCAGAACAGTTTCAACGTCGCAGTGGCGGCATCGGCGTGGGCGGCGTACGCGTGCGTGGACACCTGGCTGACGGACTTCCGCGCGGACCTGCCGAAGATCGATGTGCCGACCCTGCTGGTGCACGGCGACGCGGACCGCATCCTGCCCTACGAGAACACCGCCAAGCGGCTGCCTGGTCTGATCGAGGACCTGACGTTCGTGACGGTCGAGGGCGGTCCGCACAACATCGCCTGGACCCACCCGGAGGAAGTCAACACCGCCCTGCTGGACTTCCTCACCAAGTGAGCACCGCCCAGCCGCCCCAGAGGCCGTGGCCCGGCTGGACCGGAGCCACGCGGTATCTGCTGACCCTCGCGGCCGGAGCGACGAACGCCTTCGGGTTCCTCGCCCTGGGCGGTGTCTTCACCAGCGTCGTGACCGCGAACTCGGCCCTGCTCGGCCTGTACCTGGGCAACGCCCGCCTGCCCGCGGCACGCCTTGTCGCCGTCGCCCTGCTCGGCTATGTCGTCGGGGCGGCGGCAGGCGGTCTGGCGGCGGCGGGCCGGGGCAGGGTCCGCGGCGCGGGCATCCGGGGCGGCCTGCTGCTGGAGGCCCTGCTGTTGTGGCTGGTGTTCTTCGGCTGGCCGGCCTGGCACTCGGGACCGCGCGGTCGCACCCTCCTGCTGTTCCTCACGGCGGTCGCCATGGGCTGCCAGAACGGCGCCGTTCGGGTAACCGCCGGCGGCGAGGTCACCACCGCCTACCTGACAGGCCTGCTCACCTCGACCGTCACGGCCTATGCCACCCGGGGCCGCCTGGCAGCTCGAAACGGTGCGGTCGTGCTCGCGCTGATCGCGGGAGCGATCGCCAGCGGTGCCGCGTATCGTTGGTCTCCCGCCGCAGCTCCGCTGGTACCGGCCCTCCTCGTCAGCGCCGCGCTGGCGGCGACCTGGACACGCTCGCCGTCCCACGCGGAACGCCGTCCCCCTTTGATGCACTGACCACAGCGCCGCACACCGTCTCCGAGTCAGTCCCCGGCCCGTCCGGGGCGAACGGCCCCTTCGACAGAGAGAGCGCACGATCATGACCGCACCCGACCTTGACCCGACGCGGAACCCACAGGAGGGCGTGGTCGGCCGCTCGGCCACCGGCGGCGACGGCCCGGCCGGCGACAAGCGGCCGTCCCACCGCTCCTATCACCACCCGGCGGCCGGCTGGGGCGCCGCCAAGAGCGTCGGCCGGGTGCTGATCAGGGAACGAGCGCTGTTCGACGGGCCGCGGGCCATCCTCAAGATGAACCACGAGAACGGCGGCTTCGACTGCCCGGGCTGCGCCTGGCCCGACGACACCAAGGGCCTCAAGCTCGACATCTGCGAGAACGGCATCAAGCACGTCACCTGGGAGATGACCTCCAAGCGGGTCGGCGCCGACTTCTTCGCCCGGCACACCGTCTCCGAGCTGTCGGAGTGGTCGGACTTCGCGCTGGAGGACCAGGGCCGGCTGACCGAGCCCCTCGTCTACGACCAGGCCAGCGACCGGTACGTTCCGATCACCTGGCAGGATGCCTTCGACCTCGTCGGCCGTGAACTGCGCTCCCTGGACAGCCCGGACGAGGCCGCCTTCTACACCTCCGGCCGGCTGAGCAACGAGGCGACCTTCCTCTACCAGCTGATGGCGCGCGAGTTCGGCACCAACAACCTGCCCGACTGCTCCAACATGTGCCACGAGGCATCCGGCCGCGCCCTGACGGCGGCCCTCGGCACCGGCAAGGGGACCGCCGACCTCAAGGACTGGGAGACCGCCGACGCCCTGTTCGTCATGGGCGTCAACGCCGCCTCCAACGCCCCCCGCATGCTCACCGCGCTCGCCGAGGCCTACCGGCGGGGTGCCCAGATCGTCCATGTGAACCCCCTGGTCGAGGCGGCGGCCACCAGCACGATCGTGCCGCACGAGTTCACCGACATGGCCCTGTTCAAGGCCACCCGCACCAGCACCCTCAACCTCCAGGTCCGCGCCGGCGGCGACATGGCCCTGATGCGGGGCATCGCCAAGGCGGTCCTGGAGGAGAGCCGGACCGATCCGAAGGCGCTCGACAAGGAGTTCATCGAGCGCTACACCCACGGCTTCGAGGCCTACCGGGAGCTGTGCGAGGCCACCTCCTGGGAGGAACTGGAGGAGCAGTCCGGCCTCACCCGGGCCGACATCCTCAAGGCCGCCGAGATCTACTCCCGTTCCGACCGCACCCTGATCAGCTGGTGCCTCGGCCTCACCCAGCACGAGCACGGCGTCGACACGGTCCGCGAGATCGTCAACGTCCTGCTGCTGCGCGGCAACCTCGGACGGGAGGGCGCGGGCCCATCGCCGGTGCGCGGGCACAGCAACGTCCAAGGCAACCGCACCTGTGGTATAGACCACAGGCCCGAACCGGAGTTCCTGGACCGGCTCGCCGACATCTGCCGCATCGACCCGCCGCGCGAGCACGGCATGGACACGGTCGACGTCATCGAGGCGATGAACCAGGGCCGGGTGAAGGTCTTCGTCGGCATGGGCGGCAACTTCGTGCTCGCCGCGCCGGACACCGCGTACACCTCCCAGGGCCTGCGGAACTGCGAACTCACCGTGCACGTCAGCACCAAGCTCAACCGCAGCCACCTCGTGCACGGCAGGAAGGCCCTGATCCTGCCCTGTCTCGGCCGCACCGAGAAGGACCACCAGCGCAGGGGCCTGCAGTCCGTCTCCGTGGAGGACTCCATGAGCATGGTGCACCTGTCGGTCGGCATGAAGAAGCCCGCCTCCCCGCACCTGCTGTCCGAGCCGGCCATCATCGCCGGGATGGCGCGGGCAACCCTCCCGGAGAGCAGCACGCCCTGGGAGTCGTACGTCGAGGACTACGACCGTATCCGCGACACCATGGCGAAGGTCCTGGACGGCTTCGAGGACTTCAACCGCCGGGTGCGGCTCCCGCTCGGCTTCCGCATCAAACAGCCTGCCCGGGAACTGGTCTTCCTCACCCCCTCCGGCCGCGCCGAGTTCTCCGCCGCGCCACTGCCCGAGGCACCCCCCAATGACGACGTGCTCATCCTGCAGACCATGCGCAGCCACGACCAGTGGAACACCACGATCTACTCGGACAACGACCGCTACCGCGGCATCAGCAACCTGCGCACGCTCATCCTGATGAACGGCGACGACATGCGCGCCCGCGGCATCAAGCCCGACAGCCTCGTCGACATCACCGCCACCGCCCGCGACGGCAGCAAGCGGTACCTGAAGCGGTACACGGCGATCGAGTACAGCATGCCCAGGGGTTGCGCCGCCGGGTACATGCCGGAGATGAACGTCCTGGTCGCCGCGAGCGACTACAGCAAGCAGAGCAACCAGCCCCTGATGAAGAACATCAAGGTGCGGGTCGCGCCCAGTGCCGAGGAGTGACCGGCCGTGACGACCGTCGGCACGCTCGCCTCCCTGCCCGCACTGGCCGCCGCGGACCCCGCGCAACTGCTGCCCGCCCGGGAGCAGATGGCGTTCACCCTCGGGTTCCACATCATCCTCGTGCCGTTCGGCGTCGCCCTGACCACCTTCATGCTGATCGCCCACTGGCGAGGGCTGCGCAAGGGCGACGCCGACGCCCTGCTGCTCGCCCGCCGCTGGTCGAAGGTGGCCGCCGTGCTCTTCGCGGTCGGTGCGATCACCGGCACCGTCCTCTCCTTCGAACTGGGCATCCTGTGGCCCGGTCTGATGGGCGACTACGGCTCCGCCTTCGGCTTCCCCTTCGCCATCGAGGGCCTGTTCTTCTTCCTCGAAGCGATCTTCGTGGCCCTCTACATCTACGGCTGGGACCGGATGCCGCCCTGGGCGCACTTCTGGACCGGCGTACCCGTGTCCCTGGCCGGCGTCGGCGGAACCGCCTCGGTGGTCGCCGCCAACGCCTGGATGAACCAGCCCGGCGGCATCACCGTCGAGCACGGCAAGGTGGTCGCCGTCCGGCCCGTCGAGGTGTTCTTCAACGACGCCTTCTGGCTGGAGTTCTGGCACATGCTGATCGCCGCGTACATCGTCGCCGGGTTCGTCGTGGCCGGCGTCTACGCGGTGGGCATGCTGCGTGGCCGGCGCGACCGCTACCACCGGGTCGGCTTCCTCACCGGCTTCGTCACCGCGGCCTGCGCCCTGCCGGTGCAGATCATCGTCGGCGACACCATCGCCCGGCAGGTCTTCGACGACGAACCGGCGAAGTTCGCGGCCCTGGAGCTGCTGCCCCACACCGGATCGCACGTCCCCGAGACCCTCGGCGGCGTACTCGTCGACGGCAAGGTGCGCTACGGCGTCGAGATCCCCGACATGGCGTCCCTGCTGGCCGGCTTCAAACCGTCCACCACCATCAAGGGGCTGGAGGCCGTCCCGGCGAACGTCCGGCCGACCGCCGCGCAGGCGAACATCGTCCACTGGGCGTTCGACATCATGGTCGGCACGTCCTTCCTCATGCTCGCCGTCGCCCTCTGGTTCGCCTGGCTGTGGTGGCGCCGCCGGCACACCCTCGCGACCAACCGCTGGTTCCTGCGTGCCGCCGTCGCGTGCGGGATCGTCGCGATCCTCTGCCTGGAGAGCGGCTGGGTGGTCACCGAGGTCGGCCGGCAGCCCTGGATCGTGGTCGGCCACCTGCTGACCCGGGACGCGGTGGCCACCCGGGGCGACCTGTGGCCCTTCTTCGGCGCCGTCCTCCTGCTCTACCTGGCCGTCGGCGCCGCTGCCCTGTGGGTGCTGCGGTCCATGACACGGCGCTGGCGGCAGCAGGGCGACGAGGCCGTGTCCGTCCCCTACGGTCCCGAACGCCCCGCCGGGACCACCACGGGAAAGGCGTCCTGACATGGCGGACCTCGTCGCGGTGTTCCTCTTCATCGGGGTGATCGCCTACTGCGTCCTGGGCGGCGCCGACTTCGGGGCGGGGTTCTGGGACCTGATCGCGGGCGGGGCCCGGCGCGGCCGGGCACCCCGCCACCTGATCGACGACTCCCTCGCCCCCGTGTGGGAGGCGAACCACACCTGGCTGATCTACTGCCTGGTCATGCTGTGGAGCGGCTTCCCCACGGCGTTCGCCGCGCTGACCTCGACGCTGTTCCTCCCGCTGGGGATCGCCGCGCTCGGCATCGTGCTGCGCGGAGCCGGCTTCGCCTTCCGGAAGGCCTCGATCCGTACGCCCGAACAGCGCGTGTACGGCGCCGCGTTCGCGTTCTCCTCCGTGCTGACGCCCTACTGCTTCGGCTCGATCGCGGGCGCCCTCGCCTCCGGGCGCGTGCCCGCCCGGGGCGACGGGGACCCCGTCACCAGCTGGCTGAACCCGACCAGCGCCCTCGGCGGCGTGCTCGCCGTGCTGGCCTGCGCCTACCTGGCCGCCACCTACCTGACGGTGGCTGCCAGGCGGCACCGGGACCCGCACCTGTTCCGGTACTTCCGCGACCGCGCCCTCGCGGCCGGTGCCGTCACCGGCGCCGTCAGCATCGTGGGAATCTTCGTTCTGCAAGCGGACGCCCCCCGGCTGTTCCACCAGCTCAGCCACCGTGCGCTGCCGCTCGCCGTGCTCGCGGCGCTCTGCGGCCTGCTGGGCCTCGCCTTCCTGCGCGCCGAGTCGACCCGCAGCCTGCGCGAGACGGCGGCTGCGGCCGTCGCCCTCATCGTCAGCGGCTGGGGCGTGTCCCAGTACCCGTATCTACTGGGCACTCATCTGTCCGTCCAGGAGGCGGCGGCACCCCGCGCCACCCTCGGCGTCCTCGTGGGTGTCGCCTGCGTCGCGGGCGTCCTCATCCTGCCGTCTCTGGTCCTGCTGTTCCGGGTCATGGGACGGCCCGACCGCGCGGACCCGGTTCTGCACGAGACCACCTGACAGGCGTAACCCGCCCCCAGATCACGTTGCCGCGTCCGCCCCTGCGTACCGAGGCGATCGGCGCGTCACGACGCTGACTCGCTTTCGGCAGATGGTCGCCGCGGCCTTCGACCGGTCGTACGTGAAGCGGGTCACAGCCGGTGCAGCCGGCCGTGGACGGGCCGTGTTGTCCGCGCCTGACGGGCCGCCCCTCGGGAGGCCTCTCAGGTCTGGTCCCTGGACCGTTCGCCGTCCGGGGCCGGGCAGTCGCTCCCGGTGCACTCCGGACGGATGGACGAGGAGATCAGCCGCCGCAGGGCCGCCTCACTTGAGGAACCCGGCTCCGCCTGGTAGGTGCCGAGCTGCTGTCCGGCTGAGCCGTTCACGGTGAACGTCTGATGCGTCAACGTCAGTTCACCGGCGCTCGGGTGCAACAACCGCTGGGTCTGATGGGTCTTGGCGCGGACGTCGTACTTGGCCCACAGCCGAGAGAACTCTTCGCTGTGCATGGAGAGCTGACCGATCAGCGCGTGCAGGGCCGAGTCGTCCGTGTTGAGTGAGGCCGCCGCCCGCAGGCCCGCCACACAGGTCCAGGCGATCTCGTCCCAGTCCCGGTAGAAGCGCCGGGACTCCGGGTGCAGGAAGACGAAGCGGAGCATGTTGGTTTCGGTGCCCATGACGGAGAACAAGGCCCTTGCCGCGTCGTTCGCCGCCAGGATGTCGGACCGGGGCCCGAGGATGACCGCGGGAGTGCTCCAGGAGCCGACCAGACGAACCAGATGGGTGGCCACGCGGTCGTCCCGCGACGGGGAGTGGCCTCGCTTGCGCAGCCCTTGCCGCGCCAGCCTGTGCAGGTGCTCCGCCGCCTCGGCGTCGAGCCCGAACACCCGGGTCAGCGCGTTGAGGACCTGATCGGAAGGATGTCTCTCGCGGCCCTGCTCGAGGCGCGCGTAGTAGCCCTCGCTCACGCCGGCCAGCATGGCCACTTCATGGCGTCGCAGCCCTGAGGTGCGACGCGGCCCCTCGTCCGGCAAACCCACTTGTTTGGGTGATGTGGCAGCTCGGCGAGCTCGTATGAACTCACCTAGCGGGTTGACGCTTTGCATTCAACCAAGGTTACTTGCTGGGCTGACATAGCAATGTCACGTGGGACGCTGTAGGTGAACCTAACGCGTACACCTAGAATCGCTTGCCTCGCTACTCAGCCCCCATCAGAGTGAGTAGCTCCCGTGCGTACAGGAAGGACTGTTCCACGGTGTCAACCTCGTACATGGTGTCCACCATGAAGTGGTCGATGCCCGTCTTGTCGTGAATGAGACGAATCGCGTTCGCCACGCTCCGCACGCCCGCGCCCTTTGAGACGTTGACCCGCAGGACGGTGTCGATGTCAGCCGGGTTCCGTCCGGCCTCCCGTGCCCACCGGTCCAGCGACGCGCGCTGGGTGACCAGGCCCGGGATGTCCACGTAGTCCGGCACGACGCACAAGGGCAGCCACCCGTCGGCACGTCGCGCGACCCGTCGCAGTGCCCGGTCGGACAGGGCGCCCAGGTACACCGGGGGATGCGGACGGCGTGCAGGCTTCAACGGGGCATGGTGACGGGGCACCGACAGCAACGCCCCGGAGTACTCGGCCGGGTCCTCGGTCCACACCGTGCGCAGGGCGTCGAGCACTTCGTCCAGCAGCGCGCCGCGCCGGGCGAAGTCCTGGCCCGCCGCCTCGTACTCCTCCGGCGACCAGCCGATGCCGAAGCCGGGCAGCAACCGACCGTGACTGATCAAATCGATGGTGGTCAGCGCCCGTGCCAGCTGGACGGCCGGATACAGGGGAGCGATGAGCACGTGGGAACCGAGCTGGACGCGTTCGGTAACGGCCGCCGCCACTCCCAGCAGGACGAAGGGATCGGCCGCCGGGTTCAGCTCCGGGGGAATGGTGGTGCCCTGTCCGCCGTATCCGACGCGGGGCGTCACCGCTGCCAGGTTGCGGTCCCCGACCCACAGACTGGCGGCCCCGGCCCGTTCTGTCTCCCGCGCGAAGTCCGCGACGCGGGCGACCTCGAAGGCCTGGTGGTGGAACTGGGGGAGTGCGAATCCTATGCGCATGGCTGCCTCAAGAGAGTGATCCAATAGCCCGCCACACCTTACACACTTGGGTCGAGTTGTGACTGCCCAGCATGTACACAGGGGGGTCGCTGTATGCCCGCCGATCGCACCGACAGTCATATCTTTCGCAACCTTGACTCGTGCGACTTAGGGTGGAGGGTGATTCTGCACTCGTCTTCACCGAACCCATCCGGGAAGGGTATGACTCATGGCCGGAGACGTTCCCGAACCGGTACCCCAACAGGTCCTGTCCCCACTGACCAACGCGGCGATCTTCCTTGTCGTGACCATCGACAGCGGTGGGGAAGGAACCGTCCGCCAACTGCTCGCCGACATCGGCTCACTGGAGCGAGCGGTGGGGTTCCGTGCTCAGCCGGAGGGCCGACTGAGTTGTGTGACAGGCATCGGCTCCGATGCCTGGGACCGACTCTTTACCGGACCGCGTCCGGCCCTGCTCCACCCGTTCCGGGAGCTGAACGGCCCTGTGCACCGGGCCGTGGCAACCCCTGGCGACCTGCTGTTCCACATCCGTGCCGCGCGGCTGGACCTGTGCTTCGCTCTCGCGACCGAGATCATGAACAGGCTGCGCGGCGCGGTCACGGTCCAGGACGAGGTGCAGGGCTTCAAGTACTTCGACGAACGGGACCTGCTCGGCTTCGTCGATGGCACGGAGAATCCGACCGGAGCCGCGGCGCGCGCGGCCGTCGTCGTCGGTGCCGAGGATCCGCCCTTCGCTGGCGGCAGCTACGTCGTCGTACAGAAGTACCTGCATGATGTGCGGTCCTGGGAGGCCTTGCCCGTCGAGGCGCAGGAGAGGGTGATCGGCCGGCACAAGTTGTCCGACATCGAGTTGTCCGACGACGCCAAACCGGCGGACGCGCACGTCGTCCTGACCACCGTCACCGATCCCGACGGCACCGAACGCCAGATCGTGCGCGACAACATGCCGTTCGGCGCGGCCGGCCGGGGAGAGTTCGGCACCTACTTCATCGGCTACGCACGGACCCCCGAGGTGACGGAGACGATGCTGGAGCGCATGTTCCTGGGCACGCCGTCGGCCCGGTACGACCGGATCCTGGACTTCTCCACGGCCGTCACGGGCTCCTTGTTCTTCACCCCCGCGGCGGACTTCCTCGAGAACCTCCCGGGTCCGCCGGACGTCGCGCCTTTCGCCACCCCAACCGACAAGCAGGTCCGATCTCCCGGGGCCTCCCTCGGGATCGGCGACATGAAGCGGAGCCAGACCCGATGAACAATCTCCACCGCGAACTCGCGCCCCTGTCCGCTGCCGCGTGGGTCGATCTGGAGGACGAGGCCCGCCGTACCTTTGAGCGTCATGTAGCGGGCCGCCGCATCGTCGACGTTCCCGACGCGGGCGGGACCAGGCTTGCCGGAGTCGGTACGGGTCACCTGGACGCCGCGGAGGCACCCGCGGACGGGGTTGTCGCCCATATCCGCCGCTTCCAGCCGCTGGTCGAACTGCGGGTCCCGTTCACCGTCGACCGTACTCAGGCGGATGCCGTGTCCCGGGGGGCCAAGGACGCCGACTGGCAGCCGGTCAAGGAGGCGGCCCGGCGTCTGGCCTTCGCCGAGGACCGTGCCGTCTTCGAAGGGTACCCGGCCGCCGGCATCACGGGCCTGCGCTGGAGCACCTCGCATCCTGTGCTGTCCTTGCCCGCCGATGTGCGCGATTACCCGGACGCCGTCACCCAGGCGGTGACGGCCCTGCGACTGGCTGGTGTGGACGGCCCTTACACCCTCGCGCTCAGCGCCGACGCGTACACGGCCGTCAGCGAGACCTCCGACCACGGTTACCCCGTCATCAAGCACATCGCCGGTCTGCTCGACGGGGACATCGTCTGGGCACCCGCGATCGACGGCGCCTTTCTGCTCTCCGGCCGCGGCGGTGACTTCGAGCTGCGGCTCGGCCAGGACGTGTCGGTCGGTTATCTCTCGCACGACGCCACGACCGTCACCCTGTACTTCGAGGAGACGCTCACTTTCCTGGCGTACACCAGTGAGGCCGTCGTGGCCTTCTCTCCCGCTCCGGCCGGCGACTGATAGGCACTCGGACCGAGCGTGGTCCCACCTGGCCGGGTCGTACCACCGCCCGGGATCCCGGCCGCGCGAGCGCTCCCGGGCCGTGGGCACCCGTGCTCATCCGTCGATCAGCCGGGGCAGGACACCGCCCCCCCCGGCGCGGGGCGCGGCCGCGGGCGATGGCGTCGTGGAGGGCGCGTGAGAAGACGGCTGTCGCCGCGATCGCGCAGAGGCCGAGAAGCGCGTGTGGTGATCGGTGACTGGGAATGCCGCGGCGGCGTCCGGGGCGATGAGCCAAGAACCGGGCGGTGGTCGCTGTCGCCGTGCGAGAACGCCGTCCGTGACAGCGTTCAACTCCATGGCCTGCGGCGTCCCGGCTGACGGGAGCACGGGCCCCGCCGTCCGATCAGCCGCGGACCGACGCGGGGCGTAACGGGTCACCGAACGCCTTGACGCAGGTGGCCGGTCCCCCCTGAGCGCCGTGCCAGCCCTGTTGCTGTCGGTGCACCGCCAGGTGAGGGGGCGCTTCCTCCTCGCCGAGGCGACCCCCTCCCCGTACGAGGGCCAACGGGATCTGCTTCCGGCTCCTCAGTCGAGCAGACCGGTCGGCTGCGCCGGGGGAGTGCCGCCGGCCAGCACAGTGGCCAGCCGTGGCACCCCGAGTCGTACGGCGAGGCCGGTGGTGAGGTGCGAGGCTTCCGCCAGACCGCCGTTGACCACGGTGATCGCGCTGTCGCCCGATGTCATGAGTGCCACGTCGAGTGACAGGGTGAACGGCACACCCTCCGTCGATCCCTTCGCCACGACCGACAGTGCCTGCCGCGTGCCCTCGCCCTTTGGCACCGGCAGGGACGTGACCCGCACATCCTCCGCGGTGCCGTCGGGCCGGGTCGCGGTGAAGACACCGCACGTCTGCGCCAGGGACCCGAACCACCGTCGGGTGGCTCCGAGTTCCGCGGCGGAGTAGGTGCCGACCTCGTAGCGCATCAAATTGCCGTCGTCCGCGTCGAAAACGGCCACGGCCTGCGTATCCGCGAGCGGGGCGCCGAGGATCCGGTTGCCGCTCAGCCGGTCCAGCAGCTGCTGGCAGACGCCGACGTCCTGCTTGTGGGTGAGCCAGTTCTGAGCGTTCACCGTGCCGTGCAGCAGACCTTCGCGCCCGGCTCCAGCGTCCGTCACCTCGGTCCACTGGGACCCCAGGTACGCCTCCGTGAGCAGCGCGTGCTCAGCCTGCCGGGAGGTGAGCCTGACGCCAGAGGCGGGGGCGCCCGCCCGCAGGCCCTCCTGGCTGCTCTCCGTGCTCTGCCGCTCCTGACCCGCCCCGGCGCAGGCTGCCGCGAACAGCGAAGCGCCGACGGCGAGAGCGGCAATGTACCCGACACGGCCCCGGTGCGGCCCGGTCATCCTCGTCATCTCCTCTGGTCCTCTCCCCAGCCTGGGGCCGCGGGACATGCGGCGCGTTGACGTTCATGCTGACAACGCCGAGCCCTCGTGACATCACTCGATCAAGCGATCCACGTAATCCGCTGACAAAACGGTCGGGCAATGACTTCACTGTGTGGGGTTCTCCCCACGGCTGCTGTGGGGCGGGTGCCACGTACGGTGTCCGGGTGGCCTGACAGTAAACATCAGTGTCGCGTAAGCACACTTGTCGGGTCACGGGGCGGCGCTCGACCGGCACTGTGACATTCACTCCACGTACCACTTCTGCATTCGTCCCATAACAAGGAGACGCATTCTCATGACCGCACGCAGCCGTCTGGTCCGGACCGTCGCGGTGGCCGCCGCCCTGCCACTCGCCTTCGGCCTTCTCTTGGAGGCGAACACCGGCGCCAGCGCGAGCGTCACCAGCACCGTCCACAAGCCGACCGACGTGGTGCTGGAACACGACGCCCAGGTCTTCGCCGACCAGGCGGCCAAGCAGCCGCCCGTGTACACGCTCGGCTACGCCGGTGCCCGCAAAACGCTCGACGAGCTCCAGGCCGACCCCAAGGGGCTGCTGCCGGCCGACATCTCCCACCGCGACCTGCCGGTCGGCCCGACCGGCAAGGTCACAGTGCGGATCGTGCGACCCAAGGGAGCCACCGGAAAGCTGCCCGCCATCATGTACTTCCACGGCGGCGGCTGGGTGCTCGGAGACGAGGAGACCCATGACCGCCTGACGCGCCAGATCGCCAACGGGGCGCACGCCGCCGTCATCTTCGTCGACTACACGCCGTCGCCGGAGGCGCGCTTCCCCGTCGCCATCGAGCAGGCCTACGCCGCCACCAAGTGGGTCGCCGAGCACGGCCGTGACATCAACGTCGACAGCTCGCGCATCGCCGTCGCCGGCGACTCGGTGGGCGGCAACATGGCCACCGTCGTGGCGCTCATGGCGAAGGAGCGGCGCGGCCCGGCCCTGCGCGAGCAGGTGCTCTTCTACCCGGTCACGGACGCGAACTTCAACACCTCCAGCTATCGCGAGTTCGCCAACGGCTACTGGCTGACCCGCAAGGGGATGGAGTGGTTCTGGGACGCCTACGCCCCCCACGCCAAGGACCGCAAGAGCGTCTACGCCTCCCCGCTGCGGGCCAGCCTGAACCAGCTCAAGGGCCTGCCCAAGACGCTGGTCATCACCGAGCAGGCCGACGTGCTGCGCGACGAGGGCGAGGCCTACGCCAACAAGCTCCGCGCCGCCGGCAACGACGTGACGTCCGTGCGCTACCAGGGCATGATCCACGACTTCCTCATGCTCAACGCCCTGGCCGACACCAACGCCGCCAAGGCGGCGATCACCCAGGCCAACGGCTACCTCTACCAGGGCCTGCACGGCACCAAGTGACCCGCACGGCACCCTGAGACGCCACGGAGCTCCCGGGATCGTCCCGGGAGCTCCGTCGCATGCCGGCCGGTCAGTCGTGAGAGACGACGACCTTCTTCTCGTGCAGCGCTGCGATCTGCTCCTCGCGTACCCGAGCGAGGCCAGCACTCGTCGGTGTGCTCGCCGAGCAGCGGAGAGCCGGTGATGGCCGGCGTGAACCCGGTGAACTCGATCGGGCTGCCGACCGTCAGATACGTGCCGCGCTCCTTGTGCTCGACCTCTTCCACGGTGCCGCTGCTGCGCAGCGCGGGGTCGTGGGCGATCTCCTTCATGCTCAGCACCGGCGCGCACGGGACGCCGTACCGGCGCAGGATGCCCACGGCCTCGTACTTCGTCCTGTCGGCGAGCCACCGCTCGATCTCGGCGAAGATGTCGAAGATGTGCGGCTGACGGGCCTGCGCCGTGCTGTACGCCGGGTCGTCGATCCACTCCGGCTTGACCAGCGCCTGGCAGGTCGGCCCCCAGTCCTGCTCCTGGAGGGTGAAGTAGATGTCGGCGTTGGGGTCCTCTTCCCGCCCTTGCACTTGAGCACCCAGCCGGGCTGGCCTCCGCCGCCGGCGTTGCCGCCGCGCGGGACGACGTCGGTGAACGTGCCGTTCGGATACTGCGGGTACTCCTCGAGTAGCCCACCCGCTCCAGCCGCTGCTGGTCGCGCAGCTTGACCCTGCACAGGTTGAGCACCGCGTCCTGCATGGACACCGCCACGCGCTGGCCCCGGCCGGTGCGCTCCCGGTGAGCCGCTCGTGCCGGGCCGTGAGCGTGAGGGTGGTGGGTGAGGAGTCGGCGGACGCGGGGGTTGACCCCGTCGCCGCGGTAGACGCCGCCGTTGTTGAGGATCACGACGACCACCGGCAGCCCGTACCGGCATATGGTCTCCAGCTCCATGCCGCTGAATTCGAAGGCGCTGTCGCCCTCCACCGCGACGACCGGTTGCCCTGTCTCCACGGCGGCGGCGATGGCCTACCCCATGCCGACGCCCATCACGCCCCAGGTGCCGGTGTCCAGGCGGTGCCGGGGCACCTGCATGTCGATGACGTTGCGCGCGAAGTCCAGCGCGTTGGCGCCCTTTGACGAGATAGGCGTGCGGGTGGGCGCGCAGCACGTCCCGCACCGCCCGCAGGGCGCCGCAGAACCGCATGGGGTGCGGGTCGGCGGCCAGCCGTTCCGCCATCTTCGCCAGGTTCTGCTCGGTGCTCTCGGCGAGTTCGTGCCGCCAGGCCTCGGGTACGGTGATCCGCCCGGGCTCGATCCGCTGCACCAGCGCGCCGACCACGGAGCCGATGTCCCCGACCAGCGACGCGGCGATGGGCTGGTTGCTGTCCAGCTCGGTGGGCTCGATGTCGATCTGGACGAACTTCGTGTCCGTACCGCACCCTCGCCGCCCTGGCGGACGAACTGGCCGAACGCCTGCTGAGCGCGGGGCTGCGAGCGCGCGATCCGGTGGGCCTGGTGAGCGCCGACGATGTGGAGTTCGCCGTCGCCGTGCTGGGAGCGGCACGCGCCCGGCTGGTCCCCGCCCCGGTCGACCCCGCCCTGCCCGAAGCCGAAGGCCGGCACAGGTTACGCCGTTCTCGGGGTCCGGACGGTGCTCACCGGCCCTTCGGTGACGGCGCCGTCCCGGAAGGGCGACGGGCCGCCGCACTGGCCGCTGACGGTGCGGCAGCGAAGCGGGGTCCGATGCGCTCTCGAACTCGACTGCGGCACCCCGGCGGACGCGGCGCCGCACGGTGTCGCCGCCCAGCTCACCGCAGACGACGCCGTTACGCTGTTCACGGCCGGCACGACGGGCAGGGCCAAGATCGTGCCCCTGACCCACGCCAACGTGGCCGCGTCCCTGCACGGCATCATGACGACGTACGAACTCGGCCCCGGAGAGGCCACGGTGGTGGCGGCGGTGCCCTTCCCCACGGACACGGCCTGGTCGCCGGACTGCTGGCCACGCTCGGCACCGTCGCCCGTGCCCTGGAGCGCCTCCTGGACGCGCCCGTCCTGTCCACCTACGGAATGACCGAGACCGCCCACCAGGCGGCGGGTGAACCGCTCTCCGCGTCCGGTGAGCGCGCCCCTGGGTCCGTCGGGCGGGCCACGACCGAAGACCGCTGTCAACACCTGTAGTGTGTTGAGCCGCACAACCTGACTGTTGAGGGGCACACCTTATGTCTGTTGAGGACTACACCGGCGGCTCGACGCAGAACTCGGACGTTCTGGTGGTCACAACTAACGACGCTCCCGGGCATGACGTGAAGCAGGTGATCGGCGAGGTGTTCGGTCTGACCGTGCGCTCACGCAACATCGGCGCGCAGCTCGGTGCGGGGCTCAAGTCCGTGATCGGCGGAGAACTGAAGGGACTGACCAAGACGCTGGTACAGGCCCGCTCCGAGGCCATCGAGCGTCTCGTGGAGGCGGCCCGAGCCCGTGGCGCGAACGCGGTGCTCGCCGTGCGGTACGACGTCAATACGGCCCATGACTCGGGCACCGAGATCTGCGCCTACGGTACCGCCGCGGTCATCGCCCCCTCCGCCTGATCGGCGGGACCTACTGCACGCCACGCGCGCCGGAGCCTTGCGTCATCCGCCGGATCCTTCGCAGCGACGCGTGCGAGGCGTGGGGTTCCAAGTGCGTGGAAGGTGCCGTCGCGGGATCGCGAAGAGGGCGTTGATCCGCTGGCGGGCCAGGCGGAGCGGTGCTGGCGTGTGGGTCTCCCCGCGGGCCCGGCATCGGTCGTAGTAAGGGCTCGCAGAGAATCAAGGTGTTGCTTCGCGTGATGCGGCTCGTTGTTGTGATATGAGCGTCTCCGATGAGATCCGTGGTCAACTCGCCGT